>DATDPY010000150.1:0-2592 GCA_035292565.1 Cyclobacteriaceae bacterium
CAGATTGTCAATTGGCGGATCGGTCGGTTTCAGCTCCCAGAAATTCACTGAAACGACCAATATGTTTTTGCTAGGCGTGAATGCACGAAAACATTTCAGTCTGGCAGAAACGGTTGCCTGGTTCATCCAGGGCGGCATTAACTTCGGCGTCGGCGGCGATGATAATTCGAGCATAACCTCATTGGGAATTGCCTTCCGTCCGGGGATCCTGGTTTTCATTACGCCAAAGATCGGACTGGAATCAGGCTTCGGATCATTGGGTTACCAGGCTTATTCGGTCAAACCCGACGGGGGAAGCACTTCCACCACGAGCACCTATGGTTTAAACCTGAATTCAAATACCCTGTTCTTCGGGTTCCGGTATTATTTTAACTGACCCGGTGTGGAGTTTTCGTTCACAATCTGTATTCCAACGCGTCGCCGTAGTTAAGTACTAAAAAATTCATTCGGTGCCGGAATATGCTGAACCCTTGTCATGTTTCGTCAAATGCCGTCACTGTCCCCAAGGTGATATTCCGGTCAGAAATATTCCGGAATCAATTTATAAGCAATCCCGGTTCCTGTTTCCCTGGTATTCCACAAACTGACTAATTGTATAACTGGTATTTTTCATATTTTCAATTCAAATCTTTTGAAATCAGCGATTCTCATTAAAATAAAAGATAAATCCTGCAAATTTATGGGGGACCCCGGATCACCGCACACGCATTCCCGCTTGGCCAGTCCGGGGACTACATGTCTTTAATTAATTTTTGAATTTCATAGAGCAGGTCGAAAATAAATCCTTTTTCATTTGAATTAGAAAACAAATAATAATGATGTCATCCCCGGGCTGGCTGCCGAAGGGAACGGCCAGCGCGAGACCCGGGGTCCCCCATAGCGAGTAATATTTATTAATTCCGATAGTGTATATCAACGGAGGACCCGGTATTCATTCCAACGCATGAAGCCCCTGTGAAACCGGAGTTAACGTTCCTAATATAAAATCGAGTTTCAAAGTGGAGATGGAACAATAATATTCGTCTAAATAAATAGACAAGTACGGAAAACAGTATAAAAAATATACATGATCATTTTATCATTTTCCCTTCTCCAGTGCCTGTTTAATATGTGCCAGGTGGTGGTTACAATGCCAGGCATATAAGCCCAATACCCCATCCAGTTTCTGCGGGCTCTTTCGTTCAGGGTGAATATAGGCACGTTCAAATTGTTCGGGCTTCATCCTTCCCAACAGGTAAGCCCAGCGTTTATGAATTCCTTCAAGCATCAGCAGCGATATATTGATGTCAGCTTCCTTCCCGTCGGGAAGCTCCGCCCATAAATTTTCCTTATAAGGTTTGATCACAGGATTCTCCTCGGTCAGCGATAGTTTGAATCGGGTCAAACTGTTCATGTGGCTGTCGGCCAGGTGGTGGATTACCTGCCGGACCATCCATCCCCCGGGACGATAGTGAAGGCTTAGCTGTTTTTCGGTAAGCCCTGATACCTGTTTCCTCAAGATGCTGGGAAATTCTTCTATTTCCCCGATCCATCGATCAATGGTTTCCCGGGTAATGACCTGCGGTCTTTCATATTTCCCGATCGGGTATTTTAGTTTTTCAATATCGGTTGATTCCATATCATTTAATTTTTTTAAATGCGTTTATCACGAACAATTTTATAAATATATATTTCTTTCTAGGAAACGACGAAATTATTTTCCAGTGAGGGGGGCTCAGGTAGTAAAATTCGCGCATTGGGTACTCCCTTGTGATATCGGGTGTCTGTCCTTTTATTCTTTACATTGAATTCTATGAGATTAAAGTTCATCATTGAAAAAATTTCAAAGACCGTAACAAAGACCGGTATTAGTCTGCACGCGGCATGAACACTTAATCCTCTCAGTTCTGTCTTTTTCGGATACTCCCGAAAGTAATAAATTTTTGTCAGCAGAGAAAGCATTCTGAACATTGACTCTTTAAAATAGTTTATTTAATATGAACTTTGGATTTCACCCAGTATTCTGTCAAAAGGTAAATTAACTGATTTCACCGATATCATGACGACAGGAGTTTTAAAAAATATGATGAATAACCTGCCGGAACAGGGTAATCGCATGCCTGTCCTGTTTATCGGGCATGGGAGTCCGATGAATGCTATCGAGGAAAATGTATTTACAAAAGGCTGGAAACGGATCGCAGGTTCAATACCCAGGCCGCGGGCCATCCTTTTTATTTCAGCGCACTGGCTAACACGCGGCACCTGGGTAACCGCTATGAAAAAGCCCAAAACCATTCATGATTTTGCCGGATTTCCGCCCGAGTTATTTGCCGTGGATTACCCGGCAAACGGGGACCCGGACCTCGCTCGTGAAATTTCAGCTTCCATAACCCGGGCTCAGGTTGAACTCGATGAGGGAGCGTGGGGCCTTGACCACGGATCCTGGTCTGTTGCCAGGCCGATGTTCCCCGATGCTTCGGTCCCGGCAATCCAGATGAGCATCGATTATCACAAACCGGCATTATATCATTATGAACTGGCCAAAGAGCTTGCAGGATTCAGGAATAAGGGCGTACTGATCATCGGCAGCGGCAATATTGTGCATAACCTGGG
>DATDPY010000151.1:0-10548 GCA_035292565.1 Cyclobacteriaceae bacterium
TGGGTCGCATATCAGCGGAATATTGGGAAAGGTCTTCTTCAGGTCGAGGGGGATCTTCCACTGGGGAGGGTTCCTGTACCTCGATTTCTGGTAGGATGAGAATCCCCTGTGAATGGCACCGATCTTTTTTATTCCTACGGCCGCGATCCTTTCAATGGCCCCAATCCAAAGAGAAAGGTCGGGATTCACAGGATTTTTAATCAATATGGGGTTCTGGATACCTTTCAGGGAATTTGCTATTTCCTGGACAGTAAAGGGATTTACCGTGGATCTTGCCCCGATCCAGAGGATATCTACACCATGATACAAAGCTTCCTGCACGTGGACCGGGCTTGCGACTTCCGTTGCGAATAACACTCCCAATTCCTTTTTTATGTCCCTGATCCACTTCAGCGCCTCGATCCCGATACCTTCAAAAGAATTTGGCCTGGTACGGGGTTTCCAAACCCCCGCCCTGATAATGTTTATGCCAAGTTCCTTAATCGACTTTGCAGAATTATAAAGCTGTTCTTCAGTCTCCGCACTGCATGGCCCAGCAATCAGGAGCGGTTTTTTATATGCATCTCCCCAACTGCTCAATCCTTTAATTTCCATCGTTCAGTTTGATTTGTAAATCAGAAAATCTTTGTTTATTTGCCCCCGGAAAAACCCTCATTGTATTTTTTATTATGATAACCGATCCCAATCTGAAATTCGACGACACCTCGGTTGCTTTTTCATATAAGTCTGATAAAGAACTGAAGAAGAGCTATTTGCTTTTCTCAACCATGGATAAAAACCTGATCGTAAAATTAGGCAGTATTTTTATAAAAGCGGCATTGAAGCTTAAATTACCCGTTCAGGGCGTGATCAGGGAAAACCTGTTCAATCATTTTTGCGGAGGTGAATCCATTGAGGATTGCGAAAAAACTATCCGCCTTCTTGCCAGGTACAACATCGGCACTATACTCGACTATGCAGTTGAGGGTGAGAAGAGTGAACAGGGCTTCGACGCGACAGCCTCAGAGATAATCAGGACCATTCATCGCGCGAAGGACGACCATAACATACCTTTTTGCGTGTTCAAGCCAACCGGACTCGCATCCGTTGACCTGCTCGAGAAAGTTCAGATGGGGACCGGCCTGTCGGAGGATGAACAGGATTCCTTTAAAAGAATCAGGGAGCGATGGGACAATGTTTGCCGGACAGCCTATGAAAATAACGTGAAAATTTTTATTGACAGTGAAGACAGCTTCATCCAGGATCCGGTAGATGAAATCGTCACATGGCTGATGGAAAAATATAATAAAGAAAAAGCGGTGGTGTTCAATACATACCAGATGTACCGGGTTGGGATGCTTGATAACCTGACAGATGCTTATCGTGCTGCCGTATCAAAGAATTATTTTCTTGGAGCGAAGCTGGTACGCGGAGCTTATATGGAAAAAGAAAGGGAGAGGGCCGGTGAAAAAGGATATAAGGACCCGATACAGCCGGACAAGCCTTCCACGGATAAAGCCTATAATGAGGCGCTAAAGTTCTGTGTGGACCATATTGACAGGGTTGCCGTTTGTTCTGCGACCCATAATGAAGACAGCAATATGATCCTCGCTGTTTTTATGAAAGAAGGCCGGCTCACGAATAATGACGAACGCGTATATTTCGCCCAATTATACGGGATGAGTGATCACATATCCTTTAATCTTGCAAGCGCCGGATATAATGTTATTAAATATGTTCCCTTCGGGCCGGTGGATTCGGTGATGCCATACCTGTTGCGCCGAGCCGAAGAAAATACTTCCATCGGGGGACAAAGCAGCAGGGAGTTCCTTCTGATCAAAAAGGAAATCAGGCGGCGTAAGGAAAGGCCGATGGTAAATTAGCCAAGGCAAATCCTTATTCATGTCCCACTCCTTTGCCGGCGGGATTTTCAGATAGTAATAACATTTGTCTATTTTAGCAATTATAATTTCAATTCCGATGCACCTAAGCGAACAGGAAATCCAGCGCAGGTCCGATCTTGAACAGCTGCAGAAACTTGGCATTGATCCATACCCGGCGGAATCCTTTCCGGTGAATGTGATGATTAAGGATATTATTGCGAATTACGAACAAAATAAACTCGACTATAAAAATGTTTCTCTGGCCGGCCGTCTGATGAACCGGAGGATCATGGGTTCAGCTTCTTTCGCCGAGATCCAGGATTCGACCGGACGGATACAGGTGTATATTAAAAGAGATGATCTCTGTCCGGAGGAAGATAAGACTTTGTATAACCAGGTTTTTAAAAAATTACTCGGTATCGGCGATATCATCGGGATCAGGGGATTTGTATTTACCACACAGACCGGTGAGCTGACCATCCATGTGAAGGAATTAAAACTTTTATCCAAATCACTGCGCCCGCTTCCCGTGGTGAAGGAAAGGGAGGATGAATCAGGCGGGGTGCAGGTATACGATGCCTTTACAGATCCTGAACAGCGCTACAGACAGCGATATGTCGACCTTATCGTAAACAGCCATGTAAGGAATGTGTTTGTAAAGCGGACCCGGCTGATGAATTCACTGAGAAATTTTCTAAATGACAGGGGCTATATCGAAGTTGAGACACCCATCCTTCAGCCGCTTTACGGAGGTGCCGCGGCACGGCCATTTACAACCTATCATAACACCCTCGATACCACCCTGTACCTCAGGATTGCCGATGAATTATATCTTAAGCGACTGATTGTGGGAGGTTATGACGGGGTTTATGAATTCTCCAAGGATTTCAGGAATGAAGGTATGTCGAGGTTCCATAATCCCGAATTTACGATGATGGAGCTTTATGTGGCCTATAAAGATTATTACTGGATGATGGAACTGCTTGAGGAGATGATAGAAAAACTGGCCATCGACCTCCATGGAACAGCAAAGGTAAAGGTAGGCGACCATATTATTAATTTCAGCAGGCCATGGAAACGGTTTACCATGTATGAGGCTATTGAACACTTCACCGGCATCAACATTTCAGAGATGGATGAAGAATTGCTGGTCAGGAAAGCCGCTGAATTGGGCGTAATGACCGACAAATCGATGGGCAAAGGAAAGATCATCGATGAGATTTTCAGCATTAAATGCGAACCAAACCTCATCCAGCCGACCTTTATCATGGATTACCCGGTTGAAATGTCGCCGCTCGCAAAGAAACACAGGAAAACCGAAGGCCTGGTGGAAAGGTTTGAGTTGATCTGCAACAGCAAGGAGTTATGCAATGCTTTTTCAGAACTGAATGATCCGCTCGACCAGCGAAAAAGATTCGAAGAACAACTTGAACTGGGGCGGAGGGGGGATGAGGAGGCCATGAAACTTGACGAGGATTTCCTCAGAGCGCTGGAACATGGCATGCCTCCTACTGCAGGCCTGGGCATTGGAATCGACCGGCTGACCATGATTATGACGAACCAGCCGTCAATCCAGGACGTTATTTTCTTCCCGCAGATGAAACCGGAGAAAAAAAGTTCATCGGACTTATCTGAGATCTTGAAAGCGCTGGGCATCAGGGAGGACCTGATCCCGGTGCTGATGAGCCTGGGGATCAGTTCGGCTGAACAAATCCGGGAAATGAACCCTAATAAATTATTCAACGATGTTTGCGGAATGCGGAAGAAGATGAAACTTGAGACTGTAAAAAATCCAACTCTCGAGGAAGTAAAAAGCTGGATTGAAAAAACCGGCTAAATCAATCGGTCAGCCGATGGAAAAACGTCGAGTGAATGCTTTTCGGAACCCAGGATCACGGAGACTTTTTACCGGCTTTTACAGGTGTGGCCACCGTCTTTTTCATAGCCCCTTTGGTATTGGTTTTGTTGGTATGTGACCGCTCGATCTGCGAAGGCTTGGGTTTGACGGCTTTCTTTTCCGGAACTAAATGTGCTTCTGAAGCAGGGACTGATTTTTTTTCTTTTGCGGCCGGCTCTTTAAAATACTCCGGAAATTCTTTCAATATGATCTGATACCAGTTGATCAGTTTTTTCACATCCGACGGATAAACCCTTTCCTTATCGTAGTCCGGGACCAGGTATCCAAGGAAACTCATCAGTTCATCGTTGGAAGATTTATTATCCACTCCGGGGTCACTCCCGAATTCTTTATTTATTTTTCTCAATACATCATCCAGCCCCAGAGATCCTTCTTTCCCGGTAGTGAAGATCGAGATCTCTTTCAATACGGAAACCTTATGGTTGGGCGTTGTTACAAATTTTACTTTCTTCTCATCGAGGCTTTCGAGCACCAATCCGCTTCGCCCGGGTTTCAATACCCGGTATAGTCCGCCTTTTCCGGATACAGTTGCAATTTCATTAAGGTCAGTCATAATTCTAAATAAGATTCTGTGACAAATTTAACCGATGTTTTTAATAATAGACCCAATATAATCCAATATTTCAGCCTTTCCCCTGCGGTCGATGACGGACGTAATAAAAGTTTCAGGCAACTCCTGCCAGTCGGCCTTGAGAGAGTCCAGGAATCTTCCCGTATTTTTATTTAATACCTGCAGGGTAACTTTATCTGCCTTGGTGAAAACCAGGGCCACGGGGATCCCGTTTCGGCCAGCCCAGTTGATAAACCCAAGGTCAATTTCCTGTGGTTCATGACGGCAATCAACCAGAATAAAAAGGCAGTGCAATTCCTTACGGGTGAGCAGGTATTTTCGCACAAGTACACTCCAGTCATTTTTAAGTTGTTTGCTTACCGCCGCCCATCCATACCCCGGCAGGTCAACCAGGTACCATGCGTCATTGACAAGGAAATAATTTATTAATTTTGTCTTTCCCGGCGTAGAAGAGATTTTCGCCAGCGACTTGCTGCCTGAAAGGATATTGATCAACGAAGATTTGCCCACATTCGATCTTCCGATGAATGCATATTCCGGGAATCCCGTGCGGGGACACGATTCCAGGTCATTGACACTGAGCAGATACCGGGCATTTCTGATTAACATTGGACTTTAGAAACGTAGTAGACAAAAATAACATTTAATATTTTACTATTTCTTTTTCCCTGTGGTGTGGGCGCAGGCAGGCCATATGAATCAGTCATTTGATTTCTTTATAATCTGGATTATTTTAGAGAACATATTGCCGGGATCCCTGTATAAAACGTCATTTTTATTCAAGAAATGTTGATATACAACCGTTCATTTTTTTTATTGATCTTTTTGATTTTTACCCTTACCAGTATAGCCCAGGACAAAAAAGCTGAAGCACGATTATACCTTGAAGAAGCGGAAAGGATTTACAAAAACAGTTCTGCCTATATCCAGGCAAGGGATGCTTACCTGAAGGTTCTTGATTACGACCCTGAAAATCTCAGGGCGAACTTCATGGCCGGATTACTTTTTTTAAATCATGTGAACAAAGAACAGGCCACACAGTATTTCCTGAAAGTTCATTCTCTCGATCCGGAATATTCCTTTAAACTTCTGTACCTGATCGGCCGGAGCTACCAGTACGCCATGGATTTTGACAACGCGATCAAATATTTCGATTTATACAGAATTAAGTTAAGATCCAACCCCGAATATTCCGGCGAGGACCTAGTCAGCCTGCCGGAAGTCTTGATGAGGGTAAGGGAAAGTGAGAGGGCGAAAGAACTTGTCTCGCACCCTTTAAATTATAATATCACCAATGCCGGCAGTGCCATTAATTCGGAATGGCCGGATTACGGGCCATCCACCGATGCGGAAGGGACCATGATGATATTTACCACGCGACGGGCGGAGGACAATACAAACGAAAAGCTTGCCGAGGACAAATTTCCTTACGAAGACATATTTATTTCATATAAAAGGATTGAAAAATGGACACTCGCACAAAATATAGGGCCGGGGATCAATCGGCTTTATAATGAATCCGGTCTTACCCTGTCCAAGGACGGGAAGCAATTATATATTTATTTCGACGAATACGCCGGTGATATTTATGTATCGAACAGGGCGAATGACGGATCGTGGCAAAATCCCGAGCCCCTGGAAGGATCGGTGAATACGAGGGATAAAGAAACTTCAGTCACCATTTCACCTGACGGCAGCGTTATTTTTTTTGTCAGCGACCGTCCCGGCACACTGGGGGGGCTGGATATTTTTTATAGCATCAGGAGCAGGCGCGGAATTTGGCAGGATGTTAAAAATATCGGCCCGGTCATCAACACCGCCTCGGATGAAGACTTTCCTTTTATCGATTATGATGGCAAAACACTTTATTTCAGCAGTAAAGGGCATAACGGCATGGGCGGATTCGATATATATAAAACAGTGTATGATTCCGCAAGCGAAACATGGGTAAATCCCCTGAACATTGGGTACCCGATCAACACGCCTGATAATGACATTGCATTTATCAGTACAAGGGACGGTCGCACGGGGTATTTTTCTTCGGTCAGGGAAGGTGGCTCAGGGTATGAAGATATTTATATGTTTATCATTCCCGAAGTGATCAGGCGAATGGAAGACCCTGTTAAAACGATTATAAGTGAGCCGGCGTTAATACCGGTAAGGGTGTATATCTCGGTGAAAGAAGAAAACGGGGATCCGATCGATGCAGTTGTCAGAATTAGAAATGATTCGGAAAATTATGCAAGGATGATATCGAGAATAAATACCGGGATATACATGACGACTTCCGTTCTCAGGGTATCTTCGGAATACACGGTTTCGGCCGAGAAAGACGGGTATATGTTTGCTAATGAAAAATTAATGATACCGGCTTCCAGTGCGTCTGAACAAAACGTTGACATGGCCCTCATGCTAAAAAAAATCCAGGCAGGCAGTTCGATGGTCCTTCGGAATATTTATTTTGATTTCGATAAAGCAACGCTCAGACCTGAATCATTCTTTGAAATTAACAAGCTATACCAGATGTTGACGGAGAATTCGAGGTTGATCGCAGAAATCGCAGGTTTTACGGATAATACAGGGTCTTTGGTGTATAATTACAGATTGTCGTACAATCGTGCAAAAACCGTGGTTGATTATTTGGTGAAAAAGGGCCTTGATCCGGCGAAAATTAAGGCAGCGGGTTATGGGGAGGGAAAACCAATCGCATCAAATGACAATGAAAAAGATGGTAGGGAATTGAACCGCAGGGTTGAATTCAAGATCCTGAGATACCCGGAATGATTACCTGGAAAACTTGAATCTTTGTTTTATTAAATTGCCGGACGACGCCGATTCCGGCAGGAAATTTTCGATACTTATGATCGTCGTACCGTACGGGGAAGATAATTCAGGTAAAAAGCAACAGGTTGCGGCCATGTTCAACAACATCAGCCACAGGTATGACCTCCTGAATCACCTGTTAAGCATGGGGATCGATATCAGGTGGAGGAAAAAAGCTATCAGACTGATGAAGCCGCACAATCCCAAATTGATCCTGGATGTTGCCACAGGAACCGGGGATTTTGCCATAGAAGCCCTTTCACTTGGCCCGGATAAGGTTACCGGAGTCGATATTGCTGACGGCATGCTGGCCAGGGGCAGGGAAAAACTGGGTAGGCTGGGACTTAAGGATAAAATCGAATTGTTGCATGGTGATTCGGAAGAACTTGCCTTCCCGGATAATAAATTTGATTCTGTAATCGTTGCATTTGGTGTAAGAAACTTTGAAAACCTCAGGAAAGGGTTGTCCGAGATGTTCAGGGTTATCAGACCCGGGGGAATAGCCGTCATTGTTGAATTTTCAAAACCGGGTAAATTTCCATTTAAACAGGTGTATAATTTTTATTTTAGACATGTTCTTCCAAGAGTGGGAAGGGTTATCTCGAAGGATAGGTCGGCATACAGTTACTTGCCTGCCTCTGTCATGGCGTTTCCTGACGGCGAACAATTCATTGATATCCTCAGCAGTACTGGCTTTAAAGAAATAAAATGTTACCCGTTAACCTTTGGGATAAGTTCTATTTATATTGGGTACAAGTAGTGATCATCCTGCTTTTCCTGGGCACACGTGCGGTTCCTGCGGCCGCCCAGAAATCGAAGCATGAGAACCTGCCATACTATGACGAGCGTAAAATCCATTACGGATTCCTGATGGGTGCGCACCGGTCATATTTTGACATCACTTATTCCGGTAAGTTCATAAACCGCAGTCTCGACTCGCTTGAATCGATCATGCCGCCGCCCCGGTTAGGATTTGACCTTGGTTTTATTGTTAATCTCAGGCTCGGTGAATTTTTTGATCTGCGGACCACTCCAAAGGTAGGGTTCTATGAGTATATGCTAGAATATAATTTTACGGACGGGACGCAGCTCAATCAACTGGTTGAATCCACGCTTGTGGATATCCCCATATTGATTAAATATAAATCTGTTAAATGGGGGAATTCAAGGATCTATATAATCGGCGGCCTGATGCCGGGCATACAGGCAAGCGGGAATAAAAATGATACAGAGGAACGAAAGCTCCAGACCAGGGACATTAATCTGAATGCAGAATTGGGATTTGGATTTGATTTTTATCTGCCGTTATTTAAATTTTCACCTGAAATAAGATTTTCAAGGGGGATTTCCAATATGCTCAGGGAGGATCTTTTCGGTTATAGCGACGGAATTGACCGCCTGAGCACAAATGTTTTTACATTGTACCTGCTTTTCGAATAAAATGAACCATACAGTTTTTATCACCGGGGCTACATCGGGGATCGGGGAAGCCACGGCAAGAATCCTGGCTTCCCGGGGGTACCGGCTTGTAATATGCGGCCGGAGGATTGAAAGACTACAAACCCTTCAAAAAGAACTTGAAAAATTAACTTCGATTTATACCCTCAATTTTGACGTAAGCGATAAACGATCGGTCTTGGAATCCATCAATAAGCTGCCCTCCGAATGGAACCGGATCGATATCCTGATCAACAATGCAGGCAATGCGCATGGATTTGATTTGTTCCATGAAAGCAACATGGACGACTGGGAAGCCATGATCGATATTAATGTAAAAGGTCTCTTGTATGTTTCCAAGGCAATAATTCCCGGGATGGTTGAACGAAGGAAGGGGCATATCATCAATATCGGTTCTATTGCGGGGAAGGAGGTTTATCCGCGGGGAAGCGTATACTGCGCATCGAAGCATGCGGTAGATGCCATTAATAACGGTATGAGGCTCGACCTTAACGCGTATGGGATCAAGGTAACTGAAATAAATCCCGGTATGGTGGAAACTGAATTTTCACTTGTCAGGTTTAAAGGAGATTCCGAAAAGGCCAGAAATACCTACAAAGGACTGAAACCGCTTACGGGAAATGATGTTGCCGAAATCATTTTGTTTATCATCAGCAGGCCGGATCATGTAAACATAAGCGATGTAATTGTATTTCCAACGGCACAGGCCAGCGCTACCATCGTGCACCGGGAAAAATAATCCTTAGTCATTTTAGTCGCGGCGACCGGAACGAATTCCGAATCCGGAAAGTCAACAGTCAAAAAGAAAGATAGAAGTCTCTGAGAAGTTCACGGTACTGCGGCGAAAATTCTCCGTTTTCGCCATAGATAATTATTTCGGAATTTAACGGTTCCAGGCTATGACCTGCAAAACCCATGATTAATTTCAGGCGACGTTCAATTTTACCGGACCGGATCAAAACCCTGTGGAAGCATGTGAATCCCGTCATTTTCATATTGCGGATAAATGCGGGGGCTGTCCCGACTGGAAGGATGGTATAAAAGACTCCATTGTGGGAAGTCAATTTTTCTGCGAAGGAGGGGAGTGCGGCGAACAGCATTTGATCGTCATGCCGGGCAAGGTTTTTCTTCCCGTCGGATGATTTTTGATGATTGATAAACCAGGGCGGATTTGCGATCACCAGATCGTAAGGATCGGCAATTGTTTCCGCAAATTCAACCAGGCCCAGGTTTTGCATATGAATCCTGTCGGCCCAGGGGCTCTGTCTGAAATTATCAGCGGCCTGGCCGGCGGAATCCCGGTCGATTTCAATGGCATCTACGCGTGAACCCGGGTATCGCTGAGCCAACATCAATGCAAGCAGTCCTGTGCCCGAGCCGATATCCAGTATGCGTTCAGGGCAAGGATGACTGGCCACAGCCCCGAAAATGCAGGAGGTGGTATTCACTTTCAATGCGCAGCGGTCGTGGTAAATTATGAAATCCTTGAACCGGAAATAATTATTCGCCATGGTTATTCCATAGTATAACCGGTATCCCTTGCAAGATATTTTTGCCCGGCTGCCGCAACGGCAAGGGTGTCGCATCTTTCATTTTCCGGATCACCGGCATGACCTTTCACCCATTTGAATTTTACACGGAAATTCCTGTACAACGGAATGAATCTTTTCCAGAGGTCGGCATTTTTTTTATTCCTGAAGTCCTTTTTTTCCCAGCCCCACAGCCAGCCCTTCTCAACGGCATCGATCACATACCTTGAATCGGAATAAATAATGACGGGGTAAGACCGCGATTTCAGTGATTCCAGGGCCACGATGACGGAGAGAAGTTCCATCCGGTTATTTGTCGTCAGCAGGAATCCCTTGCTGATTTCCTTCCTTCTCGAGCCATGTTTCAGGATGATTCCGTAACCTCCC
>DATDPY010000152.1:0-2431 GCA_035292565.1 Cyclobacteriaceae bacterium
CCAGCCGGCAAATACCGGTTAATGTTATCATTGAATACAGGGGCCAAAATATTCCAGAGTTGAAACCGGGAAATCATGAGGTGCTCATTATCAACACAGAAAGCAGGCATATTCAACCAGCCAAAGCCGCTTCAAGAATCAGGAATATCATAATCCGGGCAAAAGCTTCGGGAGTGAAATATTTTTATAAAAAAACAGACTCAACGCTCAGGGGGAACATTGGCCCGGAACTTAGCGCTTTCCTGGAATGCATCGGCTGCAGGCAAATGAGCTTTATTCCGGCAAATCCAGGCCAGAAACGCTATACACGAAACGGATATCAATACCTCGGGAATAAACTGTTGCATAAAACTTCTTTTGCCAATGATCCATTTGAGCCTGTTCGGACGAGTTTCATTCCGGATATCCTCCAAAAATGGTTTGACCCAAAAATACTCCTGGTCTCAAGGAATGACATGGAACGGCAGTCGCACATTTTATTTCCGGCAAATGGGATAATGGTTATTGACTGCATTTCCGAAAAGGACCTTGCTACAGCCGGAAAATTCCTTAAAAGGAATCGAAGTCTTGAAGCAATTTCCGGTTCGGCGGCTTTTATTAAGCATCTTCCATCCCTGCTCAAACTTCCCAAACGGAAACGCACGATAAAAATCCCTGTCGGCCCTGTCCTTGTCATTAATGGAAGCGTGAATCAGATTGCCCTGAAGCAGGTGAGGTATGTGATTAAAAAAGGAATGGAGCCAATAATTCTTTCAAAGAAATTGCTTTCGGGTCGTGGAAATAACTATGAGGCTCACATGGCCCAATTACGGGAATTGATAAAAAAAGATTTCAAAAAAAAAGATATTCTGATCAGCTCGACGGACCCGGTTTCGCCCAAAGACGTAAGCATATCACAATCCGCAACCAAAAGACCTACATCGGTGAACAATACTGCCTTGAGGATCGGCCATGTTGCTTATCGTCTCCTTAAGCTAATGAAAATAGAAAAAGTTCTTATTATTGGCGGTGATACATTGGCCGGGCTCATGAAAGTTATGCATTGCAGGCAAATCGAACCCCTGTCTGAATTATTGCCGGGAGTTGCATTGTCCATTATTAATCATCGCGGAAATAAAGTATTTTTATTTACAAAACCGGGTGGTTTTGGGGAGGAAGATGTGATCGGGAAAATTTTAATTAAAGCGGGGTATTTTCAAAAGTGATTGGAATTACGATTGGTGATGCAAGCGGGGTAGGGCCGGAGATCCTGGTCAGGGCGTATCATCAGAATTGTATTCCCGGAAAATTCATAGCCATTGGCGATCAATGTGCCATTGAATTTGCCATGCAGCAATTATCCCTCGACTTTCCGATAAACAAAATCCGGGCAGTTGTGGAACACAGGAACGACTACCTAAACGTCATCGATATGAAAATCCTGTCGCAGGAAGAAATTACGCCAGGAAAGATTTCGAAGAATTCAGGCAATGCCTCACTTTCCTATATCGAAAGAGGTACGAATGAAGCCTTAAGGAAAAATATTCACGCCCTGGTTACCTTGCCTGTAAACAAGGAAGCCGTGAGGCTCTCGAGCCCTGATTTTTCAGGCCATACGGGCTACATAGCTGAATTGTGCAAATCCTCCAATTACACGATGATGCTCGTTTCTAAAAAGTTGATCGTCACCCATGTATCAACCCATATTTCCCTGACCGAAGCAATCTCAAAAGTAAAGAGCGAACGGATCTGTAATGTCATTTCAATGACTCATGAGGCCTTAAAAAAAATAAGAAGCAGTTCAAGGATTGCCGTGGCGGGACTGAACCCGCATGCAGGGGAAGGAGGCGCATTTGGCCAGGAAGAAATTACAGAAATCCGGCCTGCTGTCGAAAAAGCCAGGAGGGAAGGGATCGATGTTGCCGGTCCGTTTCCGCCTGACACGATATTCCACCAGGCTGTGAACGGAATTTTTGATGCCGTCGTATGCATGTACCATGACCAGGGACATATTCCCATGAAGCTCCTGGATTTTGATGGAGCGGTAAACGTGACGCTGGGTTTGCCCATTATTAGGACATCGGTTGATCATGGAACTGCTTTCGATATCGCCTATAAGGGAACCGCCTCCCTGAACAGTTTCATCAATGCCCTCACCCTGGCGGAGAAATTCTGCAATCCTGGCGGGGAAAAATGAGGATCAGGAAAACTCTCGAAAAAATTCCTGGAGGAATGATGGTCATCCCCCTCGTTCTCGGCTCTCTTATCAACACATTATTCCCCGGTCTGCTCGGTATCGGCGGATTTACTACTGCCTTATTCAGGGATGGCGCCAATGCCCTGATCGGCGCTTTTTTACTGTGCATGGGGGCAGGGATCAGTTTCAGGGCAACTCCAAAAATATTTAAAAAAGGAGTGGTGATCACACTTACCAAATTCCTGGTTGCTGTGG
>DATDPY010000153.1:0-10609 GCA_035292565.1 Cyclobacteriaceae bacterium
CATATATCTACGGATTTTGTATTTCCCGGGAATGTTCCGCGCCCTTTAACAGAAAATGATCCCACGGACCCCCTGAATTATTATGGAATTACAAAACTGGAGGGAGAGAAAATAGCATTGGAAAAATGTCCGGATTCTGTCATTGTCAGGACAGCATGGCTGTATTCGGCAGGTGGTAGGAATTTTGTTAACACCATGCTTCGCCTGGCCGAGAAGAGGGATATTATTGATGTTGTATCAGACCAGGTAGGAAGCCCCACTTATTCGGGCGATCTCGCCTCTGCCCTTGTCCGGATGATAACTGTTATCCATTCAACCGGAAGACGGAATAAAGAGCTGAGCGGTGTATTTCATTTCAGCAGTGAAGGGGCTGCATCATGGTACGATTTTGCTAAGGCGGTTTATGACATTCGTAAAACAACCATCCGTGTAAATCCGGTGTTAACACAGGATTATCCCACGCCGGCCCGCCGTCCATTCTACACTGTACTTGACAAATCCAAAATCAAGAAAACATTCGGCATCGAGATCCCGTATTGGCGGGAAAGCCTCGGTAAATGCCTGTTATCCGCTGGCAAATGATATAAATTATTTCTTGAATTCTGGTTTTGATTTCAGGCGGCGATTGCTTCAGCCGGCTTATTTCTGTCGGCTATTAGGTTCCTGATTTTTTTGCGTATCAGGTCGACGGGGATGATGAGGACCGCCAGGAGGGTAACGATCATCCATTCAGATAAATTAAGCGGAGTCGCCCTTAGGATTTCCTGTCCCCCGACATAGGTGATGAGCACCTGCATGATGAGAATAAACCCGATGACCCGGAAAAATCCTTTGTTCTCGTATATATGTTCGAGCAAATTAATTTTTTCAGTTCGCGCGTTAAACGCATTAAAAGTGACCATCAGGACGAACAGGTTAAAGAAGGCGGTAAAGAAAACCTCTTCGCTTGGTAAGCCATTCCGGGTGAATAATTCCCTGAACGGGGGGAAAGTCAGAAAGAACATGGAAAAGGATGTTGTAAAAATGCCACCCGTTAATATGGCAGAAAGCATGTCCTTCGTCACAATATTCTCTGTCCGTGTAACCGGGGGTTCATTCATAAACCGTTTAAGCGCAGGTTCTCCTCCAAAGGCGAGTGCGGCAAGGGTATCCATGATTATATTGATCCAGAGTATCTGTATAATGGTTAGCGGGAAATCTATTCCGAAAAATGGCCCTAACAGTGCCGTGGTGACGGCTGCCACATTTATCGTGAGCTGGAAGATCAGGAATTTCCGGATCGATTTAAAAATCGTCCGGCCATAGCGAACGGCATTGGTAATGGATTTAAAATTGTCGTCGAGAATCACGATAGATCCTGCCTCTTTTGATACTTCGGAGCCGCTTCCCATGGCGAATCCGACATCCGCTTGTTTCAGGGCCGCTGAATCGTTCACTCCGTCGCCGGTCATGCCGACAACCCTGCCGGTTCTCTGGGCTACACGGACAAGCCGGCTTTTGTCGGTCGGGAAAGCCCGGGCAACGACCCGTAGTTTTGGCAGAAGATTTTCCAGTTCTTCGTCGGTATAACTGTTAAGCTCTGCCGAGGTAAGTACAAGGTCATCCCTGCTTTTGAGCAGGCCTGTTTCCTTGGCGATCGCCACAGCAGTTCCCCTGCGGTCGCCAGTGATCATGACAACCTGAACACCTGCATGGTTAGCCTCTTCAATAGAGAAAATCGATTCCTCCCTGATCTCATCCATGATGCCGATTATGCCAACGAGGATGCGATTGCCGGGAAGATTCTTGCTCTCAGCGATTTTTTCGGTTGAGATGGCAATGGCAATCAGCCTGACTCCATCAGCGGCGAGCTGATCGAGCTTATCGACCAGGCCGGCCAGATGGGTGATATTCTGTTTGCTCCCATCTTCAGCATAATAATATTCACATCCTTCAATAAGGATTTCCGCCGCGCCTTTGATCAGTGTAATGGAATCGGCATGGTTGAAAGAAATGGAGGAACTTGTTTTAACCTGTGTTGCTGAAAACTTCCTTGTGCTGTTGAACAGGATATTATTTTCAACGGTGAATTCGATATTATGTTTTTTTATCAGGGTTTCCTTGGGAAGGAACGACATCAATGCCCGTTCCGAGCTATTGCCACCCAAAATATCCCCGGTATCGGTGATGATGCAGGAAGCATTCCCGATAATGCTGACAGCTACGATCTCCTTTAATTTTTCGGATATGTCATTATAGGAGTTATATTGCGTCAGTCTCCCGGATATAAAAATCTTTGGCAGAAGATGTCCCTTGGTAATGGTGCCGGTTTTATCCGAAAACAAGATATTCAGGCTTCCTGCTGTTTCAATCCCAAGCAGTTTCCTTACAAGCACCTTGGCTTTGAGCATCTTTCGCATATTCAGGGAAAGGACAATGGCAATCATCATCGGCAGACCTTCCGGCACTGCGGCAACGATGATGATAATGGAAAGTACAAAAGCATGCATTACATCGCTGATCACCAGGTCGAATTGATTGAAATACACACCGATTTTCGCCATATCGAACTGGTTCATGATGAGCATTTTTTCAAAAATAAATGCGAAAAAAATAAGGGTCCCGGCAATGTATCCAACCTTGCTTATCAGTTTGGCAAGGTTTGCAAGTTTTACCTGCAGAGGTGAGAGCCGCTGTTCGGTCTCAAACAATTCCTGGGATAATTTTCCATAAACTGTCTTATCCCCCACCATTTCGATCTTCATGATCGCTTCCCCGTCTTCGATAACCGCTCCCCTGAATAATGAATGTTCATCGATCAGGTCCTGGGGATTAAATAGGAAATTATCGGCAGGTTTTGATTTCGATACCGGATCAGATTCGCCGGTGAGAGATGCCTGATTCACTTTTACTTCTCCATCATACACATAACCGTCAGCCGGGACTTTATCACCGGCCTGCAGAAGGACAAGGTCTCCTTTCACCACATCGCCGATCAATATGCTGGTTATTTCGCTATTCCGGAATACTTTATTCTTAATTTGAGAGGCTTCCTGCTGCAATTTCTGGAAAGAAGCTTCATTTTGATATTCATTGAGAGTGGATACCAGCGTGGCAAGAACAACAGCCAAAGAAATTGCAACAGCCTCATACCATTCCGTAAGATCGAAGAAAGAGAGAACCAGAATAACGACCAGGGCAACACAAAGTATGATTATGATGGGATTCTTGAAGTTTTCCTTCAATTTATCCCAGAAACTCTCAACTTTTTGTGGCGAAAGATCGTTAGTACCGTATTTCTCCCGGGATTCAGCAACCTCCGAATCAGATAATCCCTTGAAATTGTACTTCATTCAAAAATCGAAATTAGAACCCTTGATTTATTGCCTCCCACTAAGATAAATCCAAATTAAAATAAACTTTCTTACATTTCAATAATGATTTTAAACAA
This sequence comes from Cyclobacteriaceae bacterium, assembly GCA_035292565.1. Taxonomy (GTDB): domain Bacteria; phylum Bacteroidota; class Bacteroidia; order Cytophagales; family Cyclobacteriaceae; genus DATDPY01. The sequence goes on from DATDPY010000153.1 coordinate 3,431, forward strand.
AAATTAAAATGAAGGAAAGAAAAATCTATCTCCATGAATTCTTTTAATAGAATATTTAACTGCATTTCTCTATGTGGTTTTTCATCCATTATCAGGGAATATCCGAAAATCACTCTTTTTGACCTAGAATCAATTCCCTATCAATTTAAGAGGAAATCATTACATGGCTTATAATGCCACCTACAAATTAGGAAAATTAAATATCTTCACGTAAGGTTTTTAAGAATAATTCTAAATAAGTTGGTAAAACAAGAATTATTCTACCAATCCTTACAGTGCCTGAAGTGTACATCCGCGTCTGAAACTTGAGTTTATCCCGGTTTTTTTACATTTTTCAAGCTTTTTATCGACCTTGCAAAATTTCTATTATCAACGAATATTCGTAATTTCGGCAACTTTATAACCCAAATATCAATATGAAAAAGATTTTTTATCCCGCGATCATGTTTGCCATTTTGATCCTGCCGATGATGCTTGTTTCCTGCAAAAAGGCAGCTGTTAAGACTGATCAGCCAATTGCATTACAGCTTTATTCGGTCAGGGACGATATGAGTGCCGACGCAAAAGGAACCCTGGCCAAAGTTGGTGAAATGGGTTATCCTTTCGTTGAAGCTGCCGGATACAGAGACGGGCAGTTTTATGGCATGAGCCCAGAAGAATTTAAGGCCGAAGTTGAAAAGAACGGGATGTCATTAATAAGCTCACATACAGGCCGCCCTGTGCCTGATTCGGCAAATTGGAATGAAACCATGACCTGGTGGGATGCGTGTATCGAAGCCCATTCGGCAGTTGGTGTTAAGTATATTGTTCAGCCCTCCATGGGCAGGGGCGCCTACAGCAACCTGGATACCCTGAGAATGTATTGCGATTATTTTAATGTAGTGGGCGAGAAGTGTGCGGCCAAGGGCATACAGTTTGGATATCATAACCATGAAGCTGAATTCGGAATGATTGACAGTACCCGGATTTATGATTTCATGCTGCAAAATACGGACCCTCAGAAAGTATTTTTCCAGATGGACTTGTGGTGGGCCACAGTCGGTGGGGGAATTCCGGTCGATTACTTTAAAAATTATCCTGGCCGGTTTCTCCTTTGGCATGTTAAGGATGAAAAAGAACTTGGTCAAAGCGGGAAAATCGATTTCGCTCCTTTGTTTGCCGAAAAAGCTGTCGCCGGTGTAAAATATTATATCATTGAAGTTGAAGAATACACAGGCACACCCCTGGAAGGAGTAAAACAATCTCTGGATTATCTCCTCGCTGCTGACTTCCTGAAATAAGAAATTATTCGCTTCGAATAAAGCCGCCGGTGATCAGAATGGCGGCTTTTTTATTTTAGAATAGATCAATCCACCGGTTTCAGGTCAAGTATTTCTTCGGCGAACCTGAAAGTGGATCCTTCTACAGATTCCCAGGCTTCTGATTTATACTTACAGGCTATCACATGATTGCCCGATTCGGGAAAGGATCGCTTCATTTTCATGTTTTCCCGGGTGCCGAGATTTTCGAACATCTCATTCATGGCATCAACCCTTACAACCGGATCCTGATGTTTTTGATCCCGATAATAATACGCCAGAAAAACCGGCTGTGTGATGGATTTGAAAATATTGTTTTTCATGGTCATTTCAATAAGTGACTGAAGGTATAGGATTGCGTCTACCCTATACGTCGAATTCCAGTACAGGCTGTCTTCCCTGCTTGTAACAGGAACTCTTCGGTTTTTGCCGCCTGCAAACAATCTTCCGATCTGCAATCCCCAATGGCCGGTTAGAAGAGGTACGAAAGGATTGTTTATTTTAATGTTAGGGGAAAATAAAATGATGCCGCTGATATCCTGATCCCCCGCTGCAAGATAGAGGGAAAGCGTTCCTCCGGTAGAAGTGCTCATCAGGATTACTTTATCCCCAAGTTGCTTGCCCACAGCAATTGCTTCCTTAGCAGAGTTCACCAGGTTCACAGGAGTCATATCCATGAGCGCGGTGTCGGAATTCAGGCCGTGACCGTGAAGGCGCGTCAGGTATAGGTTGAAACCATACCGCCTCGCAAAATTGATATGGACTGGAAATCCTTCGCCCTGGCTGGCTGCAAAACCGTGAAGATATACAACGGCGAAGGGAGTTTTATCTTTTAGCGAATCATTAAACCATATAATACGGGCTGCATTATCATCCTTTAGCCCTGGCGTTGCCGATTCGCGTCTTATGATTAAATCTTCAAGCGAATCGTTTTCCAACAGCAGTTTGGGGATCTGGCGATCGAGAGGCGGGCTTTTATATTTCGGACCTGCAAGGTATACAACCCCGAAGAAGAAAATGATCCCAAGAATATATAATCCCTTTTTCATCTGCCGATTTTGTCCTGAAAATAATATATTCACCGTGAGGGAACAAATAATCAGCCCTCCGCTATACGATGATTTCCCAAATGGAGTTATATCCGAAGCAGATTTGCCCCTGGATTTATATTTCCGGTTTTCATTATTAAACTATCGATATATGTGGAAAATAGATTCCCGCTGTCTTATTATCCTGTCATTGATTTGGACATTATCAGGCTGCACAGGAAATAAAAAAGCGGATTCCTCACAGGAATCGCTGGATTCCCTTTCCGATGATTCCCTCCTGACGCTGGTTCAGTACAGAACTTTTCAATATTTCTGGGATGGCGCAGAACCGGTATCCGGAATGGCAAGAGAAAGAATACACATTGACGGTATATACCCGGAAAACGATCAGACTGTTGTGACAACCGGAGGGACAGGATTTGGATTAATGGCCATTCTCGTGGCCATAGAGCGGGGATTTATTACGCGTGAAGACGGCATTAAACGTCTTGCGCATATCATTGAATACCTGGGGAAAGCCGACCGCTTTCATGGAGCCTGGCCTCATTGGATAGAGGGAACGACAGGAAAGGTTAAACCTTTCGGCAGTAAGGACGATGGAGGGGACATTGTCGAAACTGCCTACCTTGCCCAGGGCCTGTTATGTGTAAAACAATACTTCAACCAGCCGGGAGCGAGAGAACAGGCTTTATCCGGAGCTGCGGATTCACTCTGGAGGGGAATTGAATGGAACTGGTACCGGAACAACCTGAATGTAATTTACTGGCATTGGTCTCCAAACTATCAATGGGAAATGAATTTCCCGATCCATGGGTATAATGAGTGCCTGATCACTTACGTTCTGGCAGGTTCATCTCCAGATCATGGTATTCCCGCGGAAGTATATCACCAGGGATGGGCAAGAGGTGGCGATATAATCACGGATGTCACTTCCTACGGATACAAACTTGCTTTGAAACATAATGGTGCGGAAAAATTCGGAGGTCCTCTTTTCTGGGCGCATTATTCTTATTTAGGACTGGATCCACGCGGATTAAAAGATCTTTACGCTGATTATTGGGAACATAACAGAAACCATGTATTAATCAATCGTCAGCATTGTCTAGAGAACCCCGGCAACTACAAAGGATATGGGAAAAATTGCTGGGGGCTTACGGCCAGCTATTCGATCCGTTTCTACGCAGCCCACAGTCCGGCAGGGGATCTGGGTGTGATCAGCCCTACAGCGGCACTATCTTCCTTTCCTTACACACCTGAATACAGCATGAATGCCCTGGAATATTTCTATTATGAGCTTGGTGACAGGTTGTGGGGCCCATACGGCTTTTATGACGCTTTCAGCATCCACGATGATTGGTTTACCAAAAAATATCTGGCTATTGACCAGGGACCTATTGTTGTCATGATCGAAAACTATCGTTCGGGTCTTCTGTGGAAACTTTTCATGTCGGCCCCTGAGGTAAAAATGGGTTTAGCGAAACTCGGTTTCACGAGCCCGGTTTTACAATAAAATATTTTAAATAATATTCTTTAATTTCGATATAACCTTGAGGCTGGGTTTTAGGAAGGTTGGTCAATTAATGTCACCATGACTTTACACTATCAAATGATCGCGGAGAAAAATAGGGTGGCATTAATCTCTGTAATCGCGGCAGTCTTTCTCACCCTTTTCAAGATCGTCATAGGCCTGGCTACCAATTCCCTGGGTATCCTTTCGGAGGCCCTGCATTCCGGACTTGACCTGGCAGCCGCCCTGATTACACTATTTGCAGTCAGGATCTCTGATAAACCAGCAGATGAGGATCATCATTTCGGACACGGCAAGGTTGAAAATATTTCAGCCTTATTCGAAACCCTGCTGTTGCTGGTTACCTGTGTCTGGATCATTACCGAAGCCACTGAACGACTTTCCACAGGGAGGACTGAAATTACGGTCACTTTCTGGAGTTATCTGGTTGTCATAACTTCCATAGTAATTGATTTTTCCCGGTCGCGTATTTTATACAAGACCGCCAAAAAATACAATAGCCAAGCCCTGGAAGCGGATGCCCTTCATTTCTCAACGGATATCTGGAGTTCCTCAGTCGTCCTCTTCGGATTAATCCTGGCCAGCCGGGGGCTATTCTTTGCTGATAGCATTGCTGCGCTTATCGTTGCTGCAATCGTAATATATGTTTCGATCCGTCTTGGGAAGAAAGCGATTGACGCCCTTCTCGACAGGTCCCCGGGTCTGACCTATGAAAAAATCGAGAATGCCCTCCGGTCAATCAAGGAAATCACCCATTTTCACGACCTGAAAGTACGGCAAGCCGGATCCGATACCTTTGTGGAATTAAATATTCACGTTGAGCCGGGGTTGACTATTGAACAAGCGCATGAAATTACACACAGAGTTGAGCATGAAATTAAAACAATTATCGACCGCTGTGAGATCCACATACATACCGAGCCCGAGGCTCATACGATTTCAAAATGAGCATTTACAAGAAGAAATGATTTGAGAGGAATGAACCAGGAAGGATCACAGAGAATGTAATCGTGAAGTGAAGGGCTAAAATTATAAAAATCACCGCCGTAAGGAATGATCCGGGCGGTGATCAGTTTCTCAGGATTTTCCGAATATTGTTAATGGATCACCGGCAAAACTCAGGCATTTGATTTAGGCCTGGCTTTGTTTACGATGATGGAACGTCCCAGGAATTCAGTTTCATGAAGAGCCTGGATAGCTTTGTTTGCTGATTCTTCACTATCCATTTCTACAAATGCGAATCCTTTGGAGCGGCCGGATTGATTATCTTTGATAATCTTTACAGATTTCACTTCTCCAAAACTAGCGAAGAGTTCTGCGAGCTGATTTTCAGCCGCCTTGTAATTGAGATTTCCTACGTAAATGGTCATTGTAAAATAAATAATTAAAATTAGAATGAGGGACAGCCAGCGGATTCATAAGATTAATAATTATCTGCCGTACTATCTTAACTAGTTTGCAATAATACACAAATTTTTAAATATGTGTCAAACGGTCCTTTTTTTTCGGGCTAAAAGGGCAGTTATCCTGCATCGATACCGGCGATTAGCTTTATGCCGATAACCCATAAAATCAACCCCCGCATACAGTCGCATGGCCTCCAGGATTCTTTATAATATAACCTGATAATAAGTTGAACTCCGCATGGAATAAATGATACTTTTCCGTGTTGCTGAATTAAACCGTTGGAAGATCAAAGTCCCGTAAAGTCCTGGCCGAATGCTATTTTAAAAAATGTCATCTAAGATCATGAAAGTATACATTGTTAACTATCTTAGTTTATCCATGGATCCATTATTAAAACCTTTCTCTTTAATCACAAAGTTTTATGGAGGCATGCTTGGAAAAATGCTTAAAAACCTGCCCCTTAAAAGGTATCATTATATGCTGCTGGTTATCGGAGATGGGCAAATCACACTCAAAGATCTGGCAGCCAACCTGCGTGTCGATAAGGTTACGGTGACCCGGGCTGTCCATTACCTGGAGGAAAAAAATGTCGTCATTAAAAGGACGAATCAAAAAGACCGCAGGTCATATATTATCAGTCTTACGGAAAAGGGAGAAATTTACCTGAAGGAAATAAAAATCGCTTTTCATGCAATTGACAGGCTGTGCATGGAAGGCGTGGATGCAAAGATCAAAAACAATTTCTTTAATGCCCTGGCTTATATCATGAATAAACTTGAGGGCTCACCGGTGAAAAAATTAAAATGTAACTAATATAAGAATAGGAAGATATGAAGAACAGAAGACCATTTTTTTTAAATTTTTTTTTATTTCTCCTGGTATTCGGGTGTTCACAGGACAAAAACACTGCTGACCAGGCAAGGTCCAGGGCAACTATGTCGGTGGAAGGTTATGTTGCATCTGAAAGCCCGATCGAAAATACTTTGATCATACCAGGAAATATTCTGCCTAATGAACAAATCGAGATCCGGAGCGAATTATCAGGCAGGATTGAGGTATTGAATTTTTCTGAAGGATCATTTGTTAAGAAAGGCACGCTGCTGGTGAAGGTTGATGACACGGAATTAAGAGCCCAGTTACAAAAGCTGGAAGCCCAGATGACCCAGGCTAAGGCCGATGAAGTCCGCAAAAAACAACTGATCGATGTCAGCGGGATCACCCGGGAGGAATATGACGCATCGGTGACCAGAGTGAAGGAACTTGATGCCGATATAAAGCTAATCAGGACCAGGATTGGCAAATCAAGCATTACGGCGCCATTTGATGGTTTTGTCGGTCTGCGCCTTGCCAGCCCGGGGGCTTATGTATCGCCGGGAGATATCATTTCTACTCTCGTTGAAACTGATCCGGCAAAGATTGAGTTCAATGTTCCTGAAAAATATGTGGGTGGAATTGCCAAGGATTTGGATATTACATTCAAATTATCCGGCGGAACGGAGGTATTCAGCGGAAAGGTATACGCAACAGATCCGATGATTGATGCGAATTCCAGGGCATTAAAAATTCGGGCTCTTTGCAGTAATAAAGCCAATAAGTTGTTTCCGGGCGCATATGTTGAGGTGACCCTTCAGCTTGAAAAGATAGATAACGCCATCATGATCCCGACAATGGCCCTGGTTCCCCTGATGAATGGGGAGAATGTATACCTGATTAATAACGGCAAGGTTAAATTAACACAAGTCTCCACTGGTTTGCGGAACGAAAGAATGATCCAGGTTGTGTCCGGGATCGATAAAGGCGATACCCTGGCGGTAACCGGGTTGCTGGCCCTGCGGGATGGCATACCGGTAGCCATAGGAAAAATTGTAACCCAATAACATTTAATTGATATGAGTTT
>DATDPY010000154.1:0-2377 GCA_035292565.1 Cyclobacteriaceae bacterium
GATCAACAGTCGGGGGCCTATCCGCTCCACCTCAGAAAATATATCATCGATATTGGTTTCATTTAAAAGGAAACAGTTCGATTCGAGCATTCCAAACCTGTCTGCCCTGGATTTAATCTGTTCGGGACTTTCTTCACCCGATATATAAAGAACAATGGTTTCTTTCATCCTTACGGCAACCTGCAGCAAAAGAGTAGATTTTCCAATCCCCGGTTCTCCCCCGATGAGGACCAGAGAGCCCGCTACCATACCCCCGCCCAGGACCCTGTTGAATTCCTTATCGTGTGTCAATACCCTTGGCTGACTTTCCGGATCAATCGTGCCGATTAGCCTGGATGTGCTCTTTGTTCGGGAAGTTCTTCCGGAATTTCGAGTTCCTGAGGTTGCCTGTACAACTTCCTCAACATAGCTGTTCCATTCTCCGCATGCCGGGCATTTTCCAATCCATTTTGGGGATTGAGCGCCGCATTGCTGACAAATGAAAATACTCCTGGATTTTGCCAATGATTTAAAAATTTTGAAGTGTAAAAGTTAGCAGGATTAGCCTGAAAATTTATCCTTCTATCGATTTTTTTAAATTAAAGCATACCGGAAACCCCGCTATGCCGACAGAATGGAATAGGATAAAATGAAAATGAATCTATTGTGAATTTCTGCTGGTGAATCCCGAAATAAAATCCGCCGGTATGCCCTGTGGAAACCTGGCGTATTTTATTAAATCGCTTTCATACTTAATATCCACAGGATAATATTTTACCGATAACTCCTTGGCACTTTCTGCGAGCGTTATGATTAACCCGGGCAGAAGCAATGGAAAGATTCCAATCCTTAAAAAAGGTCCTGCATATTCCGGGTAAGCTATTGCCCCTATCAGGTTAGGTAAAAAGGAAATAAGTGTTATCAGGGTAAATTTCCCGGGATTTGAACTGTTATGCGTATAAACTGCTGCCAGTTTTACCTGGTCGGACCGGATTTTGATAATTTGCTGATTGTTGAGTAAAACTACCCGGCCATTTTCCATACCAATGAATTCCCCGTCTTTGACAACCATAATTCCGGTGCTTGAATCTTTAGCAATAATACTGAACCAACTGCCATATGTCCATTGGTGAATCTTTTTACCCCGGGGTAACATTGACTTATCAGGCTTGGAAATATATTGCTTATATTCATTTAATTCTTCCCTGCTTATAACATGGATTTGGCTCTGTTTGAATTTTTCCGGCAGGCCCTGCGATTTAGTAATAATTAATTCAAAATGTAATCCTTTTTCCAAATATTCATATTGATAATACTTATTACTATAAGCTATAATATTTGTCGAAGGCGAATATAAATCAGTATCCAGCCCAAAATAATCAATTACCTTTCTTTTGTATTGCAGATTTCCATTGAATCTCAGGGTCCTGCATACGGAATTGCTATCCAAAATAAGTATCGTGTTGATAAATGAAATTACTCCCGCCTTTTTAAATTCGGGATATATCATAGTTTGTCCGTCCGATGATTGAAAGTCTTTGAACGGGATTTCTCGCACATTCAATTCAACCTCGATATCAATTTTAGTTTTTTCAATCAAATTAATTAGTATGAATTCCTGTGAGTATGATTTCGGGTTGATTCCAAACAAGAAAAACCACATAAAAACATGAATAATCCGGTTCATATTATTGTTGATTTGTGAATTTTGAATTCCAGAAAATACTTTCCATATGCGGCTCTGCCTTTTTATAAAGGGGGGCCATGTTTCTCAGGTATTTTGAAGGTTGTGTCAGAAGCGTTAACACCTTGCTCCGGTTTTCTTCATTGAGCCAGCTTTCCCTCATCCACTCGATATAGTATCCTTTGCTTTCGATAAAATATTCAAAGGTCATATCCTCGTTTTCCGGCAGTAAATACTTTGCTGTAAACACTTCTCGTGGGTATGTTACCAGGTACTGGGAGGTATCATTCAGCGCGTCCAAAGCTTCATGGTCTTTTTTATCGTTATTATATAACTCCACAGGGCTTAACCTGATCGGATCGACCTGCCTATCAAGTTCTGCAAGGGCCAGGTAGTCGAGGCGCCACAGACCCTTGGTCATCCGAAGGCGGATCCGCAGGAATTCCTGTTCAATGACTGGCAGTTCAATCGAATGCATATCGATTGCGATGGGCCCCATTTCCCGGATTTCACCTGCCTTGATCCATTCATCATCCTGCACGTTCACAAATACCTCAATGCCGCCCAGCAGGTCAAACATTCGCTTGCCTGCCTCCTTCAGCCACTGATTTCCATTCTCGATCTTTTGAACCAAATCGATATATTGGCTTCCCATGTAAGCCATGGACTGATAAAATAAATAAGTCGTCATAAGGGTTTGCCTGGATGCAATCA
>DATDPY010000155.1:0-14003 GCA_035292565.1 Cyclobacteriaceae bacterium
GAGGAGTAAAGTTGAACGATGGGAATGTTATCATGCCTGACCCCGTTTTGATTGGAAGGAATAAAGAAAAACTTCAGAAAATCGGTGAAGAGTCGGGAGTTAAGAAAATTTCAACCGATCTGAACGAGGTGCTCACGGACAAACAATACCAGGTGTATTTCGACGCACAATCAACAGGGAGGAGGGTAGACGCCGTTAAGATTGCCATCGCAGCAGGTAAGCATATCTATTGCGAGAAACCCGTCGCTTCCAGCACCACTGAAGCACTCGAATTATACCGATTGGCCAGTAAAAACGGATTAAAAAATGGTGTTGTCCAGGATAAGCTTTGGCTTCCGGGAATGGTGAAACTCAAAAGACTTATTGATTCGGGAACGCTCGGCAGAATTTATTCCGTAAAAGGTGATTTCGGATATTGGGTATTCGAAGGATTTTCTGTGCCCTCACAGAGGCCTTCATGGAATTACAGGAAGGAGGACAACGGCGGAATTATTCTCGATATGTTTAGCCATTGGCGCTATGTTCTCGATAATATTTTCGGCAAAGTACTATCCGTATCATGTATTGGTGCTACCCATATTCCCAAACGGATCGATGAAGGCGGGAAAGAATATAAATGCACTGCCGATGATGCAGCGTATGGAACCTTCGAGCTGGAAAACGGGATAATAGCCCAATTCAATTCATCATGGTGCACAAGAGTTAGGCGCGATGACCTGTTGACCATCCAGGTTGATGGAACAAAGGGATCGGCTGTGGCAGGTTTACGCGATTGCTATGTCCAGGATTATGGATCAACTCCGCGACCGGTATGGAACCCGGATATTCCCCAGCCAATCCGGTTCCTTGACGGCTGGGAAAAATTACCGGCGGAAACTGAATATCCCAATGCCTTCAAAGCTCAGTGGGAACTTTTTATAAAACATGTGGGGGCCGATGAACCGTTTCCATGGACCCTGCTTGAAGGCGCCAGGGGCGTTCAACTTGCAGAACTGGCATTGAAGAGCTGGAACGAGAAAAGATGGATAAACGTACCGGAATTAAAATAATATGAAAAAAACAGCCTTGATTACGGGAGGGACGAGGGGAATAGGTTTGGGAATTGCCAGATGCCTGGCCGATGAAGGATACGACCTTGCTTTAAATGGTATAAGGGAAGAGGATAAGGTAAAAACAATTCTTGATGAACTTGCAACAAAAGGAATTAAAGTTATTTATTGCAGGGGCAACGTAGGCGACAGAAAGGATCGTGAAAAAATAATATCCTGTATTAAAGAAAATTTCAGTCATTTAAACCTGCTGGTTAATAACGCCGGCATACCTCCAAGAGTAAGAAATGATATTCTTGAAGCTACCGAAGAAAGTTTTGAGGAGATTATTCGGACAAACCTGCAAGGGCCATATTTTCTTACCCAGTATATGGCAAAGTTGATGATCGCCGGGAAAAAGAAAAATAAAGAAATCGAATCCTTAATCATCAATATTTCATCTGTTTCCTCTACGATGGCTTCCGTGAACCGGGGAGATTATTGTATTTCCAAAGCAGGGATCAGCATGGCTTCACAGCTTTGGGCTGTCCGGCTGGCGGAATTTGGGATCCCTGTCTTTGAAATCAGGCCCGGCATTGTCGACACGGATATGACCCGGCCTGTTAAGGAAAAGTATGATAAAATGCTTAATGAAGGATTGACACTCCAGAATCGCTGGGGGAAACCTGAGGACGTGGGTAAGGTGGTGGTTATGCTCGCCAAAGGATATCTGTCTTATTCCACAGGCCAGGTGATCATGGTTGATGGGGGTATGACTGTGGGGCGATTGTAGCCATTAATAAACCTTGAAGGTTTTGGCTGTGCGCAAACCTCCAAGGTTTTTGGCTGTGTGTGGTCTCCGCGCCTAAACCTCCAGGGTTTATTAGGGCGAAAAGATAATTATCGCTTATTTTTGCATTAAACAATTTTTGAATTCTTGTTACGTTTTTGGGATAACGCTACTATACAATATAACAAATTGCATTTGGGGATCCTCTTAACAGTATTTCAATCCCTACACGGACATCGCTTCAATGGATCCTGCATAAAAGCGCGTAATCCATTTTTAGCCGCAATCTTCTACCTGTTTTTTCCTGCCGCCGGTAATGCACAATCTCCTGAAAATTATCCCCCAATTTTCCTCGATAATGCGCTAATGGAAGCAGAGATACGTTCGGATTTCGATGCTATTCTTTCCGACAGGGACGATGATCCTATGAACCACGATGCCATGTTCAGTTATATAGGTCCCGGGGGAGATACAATTACCATCCCCACCCGTCTGCGGGTTCGTGGGGTATTCAGGAGGGACCCGAAAAACTGCTCTTTTCCGCCTCTTTGGGTGAATTTTAAAAAAGAAGATATTAAAGGCACACTGTTTGAAAACCAGGACAGGTTGAAGCTGGTTACGCCCTGTCAGTTTGAACGGTATGTTCTGCAGGAATACATGATTTATAAGATGTACAATCTTGTTTCGGAAATGAGCTACAGGGTTAGGTTGGTAAGGGTAAAATATTTCAATACCGCAAAAAATAAACTGCTGTTCACCCGCTTGAGTTTTTTCATTGAGGATAACGATATTATGGCTGCCCGTAACGGTGAAAGAAATGTTACGGAGAAGTTCCACAATCCATACAAGGTCGACAGGGAACAAATGATCAAGGCCGGGCTTTTTGAATATATGGTCGGTAACAAGGACTGGTATATCACCTCGAGACATAATATCACCTTGATTTGGAAAGACAGCCTTGAAGCCCCTTACCCTGTGCCATATGATTTTGACATGAGTGGGCTGATCGATGCTGAATACCGGAAGCCTGCAGGGGTTCCCGAAGAATTGCTCATCGACACCCAGGTTTACCAGGGTATATGCATGACCGAAGAGGAAAAAAAAGCGGCATTCGGATTTTTTGAAAATTTACGTGATGACTTCGAACTTACGATCACGGAAATTCCCGATGCTCCCAGGTCATTAAAAAACCAGACGATCAATTATCTGAAACGATTTTTCGACATTATCAACGACCCCGAAAGGGTGAAGTCGGAGATTGATATGCGTTGCGACAAATTCCAGAATTATAAATATTGAGAAAGCGTTGGAAGAGATTCTGAAAGTTTGGGAGCTCGTAAAATATTACAGGAATGTCAGGGCATTAAACGGCCTGTCATTTACGGTGAACAGGGGAGAGATATTCGGGCTCCTAGGCCCCAACGGTTCGGGCAAGAGTACAACCCTGAGGATCCTGGTATCCCTGGTTCACCCCGATTCGGGTTATGTTCAAATGTTCGGAATGAAGGATCCGGTCAACAGGGATAGCTCCTTACGGAAAAGGATCGGGGCCCTGATCGAACGCCCCGACTTTTATAATTACCTTACCGCCTTCCAGAACCTCAGGCTGCTGGCCAATATCTCAGGCAATAAGATCACCTGTGAATCTATACGGCAAAAGCTCGACTGGGTGGGCCTGAATGAATTTGCCGACAGGAAGGTGAGAATATTCTCACACGGAATGAAACAAAGACTGGGGATTGCCCAGGCATTGATCAACGACCCTGAATTCCTGATCCTCGACGAACCGGCAAATGGACTCGATCCGCATGGGATCATCGATATTAGGAATATCATCCTAAAGCTCAGATGGGAAAAAGGGATTACCATCATGCTCTCTTCGCATATTCTTAGAGAGGTGGAACTAATTGCCGACAGGATGGTTGTCATGCACCGGGGCGCAGCCGTTGCCGAAGGAAATGTTACCGACCTGCTTTCGGGTAAAAACCCGTTATTACGATTATCTGTGGACAACACCGAACTCGCCATCCAGATCCTCAAATCGAACGGGATCAGCGATATCCAGGTGGATGAAAACGGGGAACTGATCGTGCGGCCTCTTTTAATAAGCCCGGGAATGATGAATAAATTTCTGGTAACCGGAGGGATCGAAGTAAAAAGCCTCGTTGCCGTTAGATCTCTTGAAGATTATTATTTACAAATCACCGGAAATGTTCCTGAAAGCCACATACATTGAACTGTTTAAGCTTTTCCGGAAAGGAAGAAGTTATATCGGCATAATGGCCGTAATCATCATCATTGTCCTGATCGAGGTCGGATTGATCTCGGGCGGCCAGGCGCTTCTCGATACTTTGACCAATAACCTGGGCGACAGCTTTTATCTGCAGGGAAACCTGTTGAACGGTTATCTCGTAGCCTACTTCGCATTAAATACTTTATGGATCCATATTCCGATCTTAATTGTTATCGTTACCGGGGATATGGTGGCAGGGGAATATTCTGCCGGAACAATCCGTCTGGTCATGACAAGGCCGGTTACCAGGGCTGTTTTTATTACTTCCAAATTCTGCGCTGCAATGCTCTATGTTTCATTGCTGGTAATCATTCTCGGGATTGTGAGCCTTGGCCTGGGTATCATGTTGTTTGGAAAGGGCGATCTTATTGTTTTATTGAACGGGATATCCATTATTCCCGAAACAGAACTCCCGGCGCGCTTCTTCATGGCCTTTCTTTACGGATTGATTAGTATGTGGATGGTCGGCGCACTCGCGTTTTTCTTCTCCTGCATTTCCGAGAATTCACTTACCCCGGTCCTTGCCTCCATGGCTATCGTGATCCTTTTTACCATACTTTCCAATTTCGAGGTGGCTTTTTTTGACCCGCTTAAACCTTTCCTGTTCACAACATATATAGGAAAATGGCGTTCATTTTTTGAATTCACCCCCAGTACTTCCGGGATCTATAATTCGGGAATAATATTGATCCTTCATATACTGGCCCTGTACTTGCTTTCGATTATCGTTTTCGGTAAAAAGGACATAACAACATGAAACCGGCATACGCATTCTTTTTTACGATTTTCGTCATCAAGGCGGCCGCACAGGATACCGACGCTTATTTGATCCTTGAAAATGTAAAAAAAACTTACGAACAGATAAATGACTATTCTGCAAAGGCGACGATTAATGTAAATGTCGATTTCATCCATATACCTCAAAAAGAGGCCGAAGTCTTTTTCAAAGCTCCCGATAAATACAGGTATAAAAGCCCCGGTTTTATCATGATACCCCGGAAAGGTGTCGATTTTTCCATTATCGATATCATGAGTCGTCATTATGATGCCATTTATTCAGGAATGAGGACCATTGGGAATGAAATCTTTCACGAAGTTAAGGTGATCCCTTCCGGCAATCAGGGCGACCTGGTACTTGCCACATTGCTAATCGACAGGTCATCATGGTTTATTACCAGGGTAGAGGCGATCACACGAAAATCAGGATCATTTGTCATCGATTTCTATCAGAAGCAGGGAGAAATGCCCCTGCCGGATTCCGTCCGGATCACCTTTGAAGTCGACAAGCTGAGCTTTCCCCTGAAATTTATGGGAAATATGAAAGTCGATGCTCCGGAGGCCGAAGCCCCTGACCAGGCAAGCGTTACCATCAGGTATTCCAATTACAAGGTAAATACCGGTCTCAAGGACGATATATTCAACGAGCAGCCCATAGAGGAATGATCTTTAAATGGCGAATTATTCTGGGATTCGGGATCCTTTCCGTTTTATCAGCCGGATGCCGGCGGGAAAATGAGGATCCCATCGATTATAATATTCCGGAAGAGATCCGGTCGGTAAATAATTTCATCTATGATAACATGAAATTTTATTACCTGTGGAATTCGCATATTCCGGGCAAGCTGAACCCAAATACGGAACCTGATCCCAAAGTATTTTTCGGGAAGATGATTTATGAGGAGGCAGACAAATGGTCGTTCATAACCGACGATTATGAAGGATTGTTGAATTCTTTCTCGGGAATCAGCAAATCGTTCGGCCACCAGTACCGGCTTTTCCTGGAACAGGATTCATATAAGGTTTTCGGTATCGTTGAGTATGTCGTTGCCGGCTCTCCTGCTGATTCGGCAGGGATACGAAGAGGCGATATTTTTACGGAAATCAATGATGTGAGGCTGACTGTTGATAACTACCGAAGTTTGCTGTTCAACCTGGAATCCTGCATGATCGGTTTTGCCTCGTTGATTGACGGAGAGCTGGTGCCGAACGGGATCAAAACTGAACTTACTGCTGTTACGATTGCGGAAGATCCCGTTTACCTGTTCGATACGCTCGACGTAGAGGGCTACAGGATAGGGTACCTGGTTTATAATCAGTTCATAACTAATTACGACGATGAACTGAGATCTGTTTTCCAGGCGTTTAAATCCGCCGTCATCGATGAACTGGTAATCGATCTCCGCTATAATCCCGGTGGCTCCGTAAGTTCGTCCCGGCTTCTGGCCAGTATGATCGCGCCCCCCGATTACGTGAACCAGTCGGCCGTATTTGCAAAATTCATATGGAACAGCAGTATCCATGATTACATCCTCCGTGAGGAAGGGACCGATTCCGAAAACCTTGTCCTGAAGTTCCTTCCCGCTGAGACCGTGAACAACATCGGAATCGACCGCGTTTTTATAATCACCACCGACAATACGGCTTCTGCCAGCGAACTCCTGATCAACGCTCTTGAGCCATATATGGAAGTGATAACTATCGGAGTCGCAACTGCAGGAAAATATACTGCCTCCATTACCCTCCATGACCAGGAAGAATCCTACAATTGGGCCATACAGCCGATTGTCCTCAAGACCGCTAATGCACTGAATGTAAGTGATTATATAAATGGCTTTATGCCTGACTACCCGGTTGAGGATGACTATTTCTCCGACCTTGGAACGATCGGGGAAGACATGCTGGGTATGGCAGTGTCCCTGATCACCGGTATGCCGTCCGATGCGCTGGCACGAAACCTTCCAAAGCCAGCGTTACCCGGTGCAAGGTCATGGTTATCAGCCTCCGGCAGGGAAGTGAAAAGCAGGCAAGTGATGTATATCGGGCTTTCATTCCCGTAGTCGGGCAAGGCGATATTGGAAATCTTAAAGCTTTTGATTAACTTTCATTACCTGTATTGGGCTTATTGAACTCATCCCTTTTAAAGAAATCCAGTATGGCAATTCACCGACCGGAATTTTCTTTTATGCCCGCAAAAGCCGCCTGGTTATTATTGATTTCTATTACATTTTCCTGCAATTTAGATGAAGATATTACCTATAAAAACACTGGAAAGTTCGTTCGTTCAAACAGTTATCTCAGAGAGTTTATCGAAGAGAATACCCTCATTTACAGATTCAAATACGACAGCAACAGGCTTGTAGAAAATTATATTTACACCGGGGATGAGACCAGGTCATTTTTTTATGAATATGACAGTGCAGGATCCCTGATAAAGATCAGAGGCAAAAATCCGTTATACGATTACGTATTATACCCCGTGTTTTCTGATTCCCTGCTCACTGAATTAAATTACTTCATCAATAATAATTTCCGGTCAACCTACTTGTTTGAATATGACACGGAGGGAAGGATGGTTCGTGCATCCAGAATCAGTGACCGGGGCAGGCTTCTTGCCGAAACCGTTATGGTATGGGAAGGCAGGAACATCAGCGAATATGAACTCCGCCTGGTTTATGTAATTCCCAATGTAGTTTATAAATATGAATTCGAATATGATGAGCGGTTAAATCCTTACCGGGACGTATTTCGCAGCTTAAATTATAACTTAATTGAATACCTGCCAATCTCTGAAAACAACTGGATCACTATGGTTGCCTATAATCTGGAATACCCCCAGACCCGGATGACTTTGAAAAATACTTTTGCATATTCCGGCCCGGGGTATCCATTTGTCAGGCTCCAGTCTGCCATAGAATCCGATGGAAAAAAATCTGAGATTTATTCGGAATATAAGTACTGATCGACCGATTGCCTTCTATTTTGCTGACCAGCTCATTTTTTCCTTAAAATAATATCCCCGTTAAATGTCTTGAATGATATCTCCGGTCCGCCCCCGTTCACATCGCCGGTCACCCATCCATCCATCGAGATCTTATATTCCCCAGATTCCTTCTTGCTGTCGACGGTCGGGGTGGTTTTGCGCATAACCATATCAAAATCAGTATAAAGCTCACCCTGGTCCGATTTCATTTTAACCGTGGCTTTCAGACTCGCCGGAAATGTGATATCCACATTTCCGTTAAATGAACTGAATGCCATGGGGCTGTTTTCGTTAACAGATAGAAAAGTGACTTTAACATCCCCATTGGTTGTATTGGCTAATGCCGTACCGGAAATATTGATCAGGGAGATTTCTCCGTTTACATGGCCGGCATCGATTTCGCCGGTAACATTCTCTACCAGGATCTCTCCGTCGTTGATGCCCTTGAGAGTGAGATCAAAGGCCTTAGGCACCTGGATGTTGAGATCAACTTTCTTATTCCAGTTTTCCGAATTGACTTTCACTGTATTGTTATATTCCTTTGCATTCAGACCGATCGAATTGTTCGGGATCCTTTTTAAACCATCCCTGCTCTCATCACCCTGTTCATATTTTCTCTGGTCTGTTGAAACATTGATGATCACATCCTTGCCGGCGTAACCGGTTACCTTAATGGTTCCTGACATCACATTAATATCCAATAAACCCGGTTTATCGGGATTCGAAAGAGGGATCACTAATTGCTGCCCGTTCTCCTGGGAATAAACCGAAAAAATTGTACATAACGCAAGAATCAGTGAAAAAAATACTTTGGTTATCGTTTTCATAATTGTTGTTTTAGATTGTTTATATTCATTTTAAATTATTGATCAATTGCTGTTTTTCCTGATATAGATATTTCCATTGAAAGTTTCAAAGTCAAGGTTTACTCCTCCATTGCCTACCCTTACAGCCGTCTTTTCATCTATTTTGTAAATGGTAGAAGCGCCTTTTTCTTCCCGTGTCACCAGGGTGGGTTTCAGGCTTTCCGTAATCGTAAAATCGGTAAAATATTCCCCGTTAAAACTTTTAAAACTCATATCCGCTGACAGATTATTGGGAAAGTAAATGTTAAGGTTCCCATTCAGGGTATAATATCTCGAATTACTGTCAGGGGTCTTCAGATATTTCACATAAACATCTCCGTTGATCGTATGCACTTCAGCCGGTCCGGATATCCCGTCCATCCGGATTCCTCCGTTTACGTTATTTATTTTATGTGCTCCCGATACCTGATTCACCACGATATTGCCTTTGTTGATCGTAGAGAGTATTAGGTTTGTGGAATAAGGGACCTTGATGCTGAAATCGAAATTAAATTCAAAATCATCTTTTGAATTGCAGCAGCAACAATAATGGCTTCTCCGCCGGCCACACTCACATTCATCTTTACATTCATAAGCACAAGTCCCTCCGATAAATACTTCCACTGTATCGCCTGTGTTTTCAACTTTAAGGCTGATTTTCTCCCAGAGCCGGTCAAGCTCTTCCTGGTTCCGGGCCTTAATATCCTTTTTTACTTCCAGGATAATTTCCGAACCGTCGTATCCATTCACTTCGATTTCCCCGTGGATATTATCAATCCATAGCATATTCATTTTTTTATTTTCAAGGGAAATCCGGGTATTTATTATTTCGCTTTTTTCCTGCGGAAGTGCCCGGCTCCCGAGGAATAACAAGGCAATGATAAAAGTGTATTTCATTTCTGTAGGTTATATGATTTCCTTTATGCTTTCACTTATTTTTACTTTAACATCCTCGTTCAGGTCTTCCCTGGAAAGCAATATTTTAAGATTTATCACCGAACTTTTTTCCTGAAGAGCAACCATTACCTCCGCCAGGGCAACCTGTACCAGTGGCGAATCCTGGTTTACGATAGCCTCAACCATTCCCATTCTTGCCTGTTCAAAATCAGCGTATTTAGCAAGGGCCTCAACCGCTGCCAGCCTGATGTTTACATTGTCATCGTAATTGAGGGTATTCAGCAATGCTTCGACGACGCGTGAATTGGCCTCCTCAATCCGGCTGGTGAGGTTAACTGCTTTCAGTCGCTCCGTGGCTGACGGTTTTTCGATCAATGCGATCATCATGGTCTCATTCATCCGACCGATCTCATCGGAGAGCTTATTCATCTCGCGTTTGCTGCCCAGGTAATGGGTCAGGAAACCGATGAAAAATCCGGCGATCAGGATGGAAGCGGCAATACTCAACCTGACAACCAAGGGATTCATTTCAGTTTCCCTTCCGGGTTGTTTCAATTTTTCATCGGAGAGGGATGCATAGAATCTTTCATCAAGCCTTTTACCGGGTTCAGGAACCGGGATCATGCCGATCCGGCTGTTAATCTCCCGGAGCCCTTCCACGTCATTGAAATCAATAACGCCTTCTTCAATAAGTTTTTCGAGAAGAGCTGTTTCCCTTTCATTCAATTCACCTGAATTGAATTTAGCTATCAATTTGTTGATCTCCTCCTTATCCATGACTCATTTTTATTTTTCTGAATGTTACCCTAAGATCTTTCAATGCCCTGAAAACTTTTATTTTGACTGAGCCTTCGGTGATGTTCAGCATTTCTGCAATATCCCTGTATTTCATTCCTTCGATCTTGCTCAGGGTGAGGATCTCCTTTTTTTCCGGTTCGAGCCTTGACATGGCTATCGTTAAAAGGCTGAGGTCATGCTCGATATCATTCACCACGGCATGGGAATGATGGTCGGAAAGCTGGTCGTGCCTGGAATTCAGTTCCACCTGTTTACCCATTCGGCCGCCTCTCCGGAAATGTTCGTGGTTGACATTCCGCGCAATATGAAACATCCACATCCTGAACTCTCCGTCGCCCCTGAATGTATGCCTGTATTTCATAATCCTGACAAATACGTTCTGTACCAGGTCCTCGCTTAAACTTTCGTCAAAATTCATCCGGTAGAAGAAAGTAAAAAGCATCTTCTTGTACCGCTCAAAGAGAAGGCCTAGCTTTTCAAGGTCGCCTTCCTTTACTTTGAACATAAGCGCGTTATCGGAAATTGTCTCCAATCGCCGCCTTTTTTAAATTCCCGATGAATTCATACAGACAGGTAAATTCAGTAATTGATTAATAGTTACATTTTTTTTATGAATTTTTATAAAGGGAATGGATAATTTGATAGTTCACGGAATCGGGGAACCTGGGAATCGATTAATCGATTATTCCATGCCTAAGTCTCTAAAAAATCGAAAATTGCCTAATTACTTAACCAGCTCAATTAGCTTAATTAACTTAATTAACTTAATTAACTCAATCAACCTACTTCACCGGTAACCGACAACGGCCTTAATTCAATGGCTTTACCGCCACCTCCTTATAATACACAATATCGTGTTCGCCGTGATTTTGCAGCCCGAAATAACCCGATTCAGGCCTGGGGCCGGGGAAAGGCTCGAAATCAAATTTGCGTTCCGGGACAGGATCTCCTTCGTTATAGTCGGTCACCTTCACACCGTTCAGCAAAACTAAGGTCCGGGGTCCGTCGAGGGTGATCTCAAAGGTATTCCATTCGGGTCCAGGCTTCCAGGCATTCTCGACCAGGGGCTTTGTGAAAGCATACAACATTCCGGTGGAATGAAAGATATCTTCATCCGAAAGTTCAGGGTGATTATCGATCTGCACCTCATAGCCATAAAAGACCGGCATCCAGGCTTCCCTGGGTTCAATGGGTATGCGTATAAAGACGCCCGAATTGTCATTTTCCTTTGTCATTCTCCACATGATCCTGATCACGCATTTACCGAGTTTGCCTGCTTTCCAGTAAAGAAGCCCCATGCCGCCGTTGGTATGGATCTCGCCGTTCTCGACGGTCATAAATCCGTCACCTACGTGTTCCCAGCCCGTGAGGTCCCTGCCGTTGAATAGCTGGCTCCAGCCCGTAGAATCCGGATTCGGGATCGGCAGATTATCGGATATGGTTGCCGAGGATTGGCGCATATCCTTATTACTGCATGAAAGGATAATCATGGACACAAATAAGGCGGTAATCCACAATTTGGTGCGTTTTAATGAGAGCTTCATTTTTT
Source organism: Cyclobacteriaceae bacterium (assembly GCA_035292565.1). Lineage (GTDB taxonomy): Bacteria > Bacteroidota > Bacteroidia > Cytophagales > Cyclobacteriaceae > DATDPY01. Next base: position 11,961 of record DATDPY010000155.1, read on the forward strand.
TAATTATTTGTGGGGAAAAAATATACTGGGATAAATATATGAAAAATAATTCCACCCATGATAATATTTAATTGCCCCGATCCTGCACCAGGGGCAGGCTGACCCTGAAGCAGGTTGGTTTTTTATTATTAACCAAGGAAATGGAGCCCCCAAGTTTTTGTGTGGCCAATCGCGCCTGGTAGAGTCCCAACCCGGCGCCTCGTTTCTCGCTGGCAACAAAAAAGAAATCGAAAAGCCTGCCGCTGATTGCCGGGTCAATACCGATACCATTGTCGATTATTTTGATATCGAGCCGGGAATTCTGCTCGATTTTCAACGCTACCATGGCGTCTTCCTCACGCTGGTCGTTATATTTAAAGGCATTCTCAAGCAGGTTGGTGAGGATGATCCTGATCAGGTTCTTATCCGTCCGGACCTCTTCCACGGGCCGGCAGCTTAGCCGGAAATTAATGACCGTATCTATTCCCGGTCTATTCCGGATCTCACTCACGGATTCATTCGCGAGCGCAACCAGATCGAAGGAAGTGATATCCGGGACCAGGGAATTGATTTGGCTTACATTGGTGAGACGGTTGATGATTTCATTGATTTTAGCCGTTGTGATATCCATTTTTTCGAGGAAAGACGTGGTTATCTTACCGGGTCCTTCCACCCTGGCTATATTGGTCAGTCCCATCAGGGTGGTTATCGGGCCCCGGATATCGTGTGAAGTCCGGTAAAGGAATGTGTCGAGGTCATTCCGCGAACTCATTAATTGCATGTTCGATTCGGAAAGCTCCCTGGTCCTTATGCCGACCAGTTCCCCGAGCCGCTCTGAAATTTTCCGTCTCAGAGCAAGGGCCCTGTAATAGAATAATATGATAATCAAAAGCAGGAAGGTGATTGAGCTGATCAGGTAAATAAATTGCCGGTTTCGCTGGATCCTGGATTCTTTTTCCTGAAGGGCTAATTCATTTTGGGCTTGCTGGAAGGCGAGGAGATTGTTCTTAATATTCTTTGATTGTTCAGGTGTGAAAATACTATCTCGTAAAATCACCATTTTATTTTTATAATTCAATGCTTGCAGGAAATCCCCCTTTTTTTCATATATAAGCGAATAGTATTGATATAAATTACTTTGATTAAGTCTACTTTTTGATCTTATTGCAATCTCGTTTGCACTATCTAGATATTTTAAGGAAGTATTTAATTCATTGAATTGAAGGTAAATCCTGCCAAGTTGTGTATAGTTATTTATTTGGCTCATTAAATCCTTTCTTTGAATTGAATTATATAGAGAAATTTTACATAAATTCTCGGCGTTTTTAAAATCGCCAAGTTCAAAATAAATATTCCCAAGATATTTATAACACATTGCCGTTATTTGAAAATCGCAATCTTGACAATTGTTTAATACACTGTTAATGATTTTAATAGCGTTGTCATATTTTCCGAGTTCTGCGTAACAATTTCCGGCGTTGCAATAATTTAATTCCAACCCTACTTTAATATTATTATTGTTTTTAATTTCTATACATTTTAAATAATTATTAAGGGCCTCATCATAGTTGCCAATATTACTGTAAATAGAGGCCACATTATTGTATGAGATTGCTAAATCATAAGGTTGATTGTATTTCGTGGCATATTCAATTTCCTCCAAGTAGTAGTATAATGCGGAATCATATTGCTGCTGGTAATAATATAGCTGTCCGAAATTATTGATCATCATCAGTATTCCCACCTCGAATTCAATCTCAAAAGCCAGCTTGAGACCGTTTTCATAATATTTCCTTGCTGTATCGTAATTCCCTTCTTCCCTGGCGAAAAATCCCAGGGCATGCAGGCTCTTGACGTATACTTCCCGGTGGTTGTATTTGCGGGATAGTTCATGGACCTTCAGCGCATATTGCCTGGCTGAATCCGGGTGGTTATACTTATAATGGGCATACAGCTCATAATACAGGCTGTCGCGTTCTTCTTCCGGCCGGGACCGGACCTGGTCGAGGAGTGATTGCAGTCTCGACTGGCTGTTCGGTTCCTGCGAAATGGGTAAGAAAAAGG
>DATDPY010000156.1:0-11794 GCA_035292565.1 Cyclobacteriaceae bacterium
AACCGGGAATGCCGCGTTCCGGTCTGGAATCTGCACCATTGTTTTTCAATAATTTCGGCGTTTTTAAGCTTTATTAACAAATATATCGGCAGAAACCTGCAACCATTTTACCGTTTCAGGCATCTATTATGAAAAAAGAAATGAAACGCGAGGGGCATATATATTTGTTGATCGGGCTGATGGCCACCGCGTTGATTTTCCATCAATATAATCCCTTCAAATACCGGCGCGAGAAACTGTATACCGAAGTCAGGCAGATCGAGAAATTCAACAAGCTTTTTCTCGATATCCAGTGCAATATTTTTATCGTGGAGGGGGAAAGGCCCGGCATCGTATACGAAGGATCGAAGCGGCTTTTAAGGAATATTGAAATTGAGGTAAAGGAAGGGTGTGTTTTTATCAGAAATAACAAAGAAGCTGTTTGGAATGCTCTTTCGGGAATTTTCACTTTGGGAAGCCCCCAACTTCTCAATATATATGTGGTCGTCCGGGATATTGACAGTGTCGATATCGAAGAATTGCTCAGCCTGTCCGGTCCTGCCGACATATCTCCCGACAGGATCAACGTTCTTGTCAGCAATAATACGGGAGTTACCATTGGAATTAAAAAGTGTTTTCAAAAAGTATAACCATGAAAAAAAGATTACTCTATTCATTTTTAGCCGTATTTGCTTTCGTTTTTTCCCAGGCATACGCCCAAAAGGAAACCAGGAAAGTAGAGGATTTTACCCGGATTTCTTTCGGGATCCCGGCCGATTTATATCTTAAACAGGGAAGCGGACAGGAAGTATTGATCGAGGGAGATGAAGAGGACCTGGAAAATATAATAACCGAGGTAGTTAACAATCAGTTGAGAGTCCGTACCCGGGATAACAACTGGTTTTGGGATGATATGGGCGAGGTGACCGTATATATAACCGTCCCGGTCATTGAGGAAGTATCCCTTGGCGGTTCCGGTAAAATAATGAGTTCAGGACAAATTAAATCTGATAATCTGAAGCTGAGCGTTAGCGGGTCGGGGAAAATGGAAATGCTGGTGGATTCGCATGCCCTCGAATTGGGCGTAAGCGGATCCGGCCGCATGGAACTGGAAGTGAATACCGGCGATATCGATGAAGATATTAGCGGATCCGGATCCATCTCCCTGCGAGGCTCGGCCAATAATGCTAACCTTTCCATAAGCGGTTCGGGGAAACTTGAAGCCACAGACCTCAGCGTGAAATCGTACGATATCTCGATCAGCGGTTCCGGAAGGAGCAATATTGCCGTCAGTGAAGCCATTACGGCAAGGATCAGCGGAAGCGGGAACGTATACTATAAGGGCCAGCCCGATAAAGTTATTTCCAAGGTTTCAGGAAGCGGCAACGTAAGGAAAATGGATTGAGGGCGCTATTGATTTAATGAAATTTTTTAATAACCACCGAGGTATTTCCGGGTAATCCATTCGGAAGATGCAAGCAGAAGGAGAATAACAAAAATCCATTTGGCATTGATCAGGGAAGTAATATTTTCTGAGCTATAAATTACCGGTCTTGCATCCCGGATCACCGGAAGGGAAGGAATGATTCCTATCTGCCCGGGAAGAATAAATTGTCCGGCGGATTTCTCGGCTAACCGTCGCAGTAACCCGAAATCGGCCGTTAGGTTGACGGATTCAATCTGAAGATGCCTCACAGCGAACACACCGGTTGAATTGTAATTTAGGCCATCGATTGCTGATCCCGCTTTAAAATGATATATACCGGGCTCAACGCTGCCAATCCCGAACCGGGAATTGGTCTCACTGGTAACAAATGTATAATCCATCCTGGTACCGTTTTCTGGTGTAATCGTAAGACTTACCTCATGCCCGAATATTCTTTCATAGATATCATTGTATACTTCAGTTTCAAATTCAACGGATTCACTATCGGGGAACTCATTTTTTACAGGGTATACCCTGAACTTCCTGCGGTCTTCCCTCGAACCGGTATATTGCACCGTTTTAAGGAATAAGGAATTGAAGGAAATATGGTCGTTTTTCAGAAGATATTCATTTAACCGCCACCTCCATATTCCTTCCCCCAGCAATACCATTGTTTTTTTATCGCCTTCCATACCGAAAGCAAGCAAAGGCCGCGAGGTGACGACACTTTCCACCTTTTGAAACAGGGCAATTCCGGCGGCTTCGGAAATGGAATATTCCCCGAAAGGAACAGAGAGGGGCGGGAAATCCCCGATAGCCTCAGCTTCTTCCTGGCTTAACACAAAACCGCCAAAAGCGTGATTGATGATCGGAAAGGCATTATCGCTCCGCGTAGAGATCGAATTTATGCGCAGCCAGCCAATCCTGTCCGATAAAGCCCTTAGATTCGTTTTGCTTCCTACGATATATATCGATGGCAGTTCGGAAAGCCTGTTATTCCTGATCAGGTCGTTGAAGGAGCCCCTCGAGTCGGGAAGCTGGTGATAAATTACGAGGCTGTACTCACCGGGGGCAAATTGTCCGATATCAGGGGTAAGGGTACTGAGCTCATAATTTTCGTTGCTTTCAATGGCGCTCTTGATTGCTTTTATGTCGGGGTGGGGGGAATGAGCAAGCAGGAGTATCTTCTCCTTCGCTTCAATTACTTCAAGAAAGGATTCTCTCCTGTTATTGGCAAGTGTTTGCTCGCCGGGCAATGGCTTTACCTGTATGGTAAACCTCTGCATACCCGGCTTTTCGGCGTTAAGGATAAAAGTGATCTGTTGCAAGCTTCGCTGTTCAGGAAAATTTAATATTTTACTTTCAAAAGGTACTCCATTCCGCAGCAATTCAACCTGCGTGGACCGGGAGGCGTAGCCTTTATTAAAAATCTCGGCGACCAGACTAAATTTATTCCCCTGGTATACGATTTTGTTGTGGAAGATTGCGCGAACACTGATATCATTTTTCTCAAGAGTATCACCAAGGCCTACGGCAATAAGAGGGTACTTGAAATTCTTGTAAACGGGAGAAGAGCCTGTATTATAGATTCCGTCGGATGCGAGGATTACACAGGGAATATTTTTCCCTTCGCCGGTATTTTCAATATCATTGAGAAGCGCTGTCAGGTCTGTTTTTGATACGTTGTACGATATATGATTAATATCGTCGTGCCGCTTGCCTTCTGCATCCAGAAATTCCACGCCAATATTTTGCTGGCGTAATTGGCCTGCAAGGTCATCGATGCTTTTTTTAAATTGACCGATTGCAGCAGTATCAAGGACTTCCGATATTGATAGGGTATTATCGATGGCGATGATCACGGTGGGAAATTCATGGATCCTGTTAAGCCGGCGCGACAAGGGTTCAAGCAGGAGTAAAAACAATAAGAAAACAAGAAAGAACCTTACAATGGAAAGAATAATACTTACCCGATGACCCCAGGGGTTCTTTTTCCTGTACAGGATGAATGAATAGGTTGCCCCGAGGATAATTCCCAATGGGATCAGCCATGGGGATTTTTCGAAAATGAGCATTTGCCCGGAATGGATAATTTACCTTCAGGTAAGCATGCCGCCGTCGACCTGAATTACCTGTCCTGTGATATAGGCGGCAAGATCTGAAGAAAGGAAAACCACACAATTGGCCACATCATCGGGGGTTCCGCTCCTTTTAAGGGGAATTTGATCGACCCAGGATTTAATCAATTCCTGGTCGAGCACCGATGTCATTTCAGTGCCGATGAAACCGGGCGCGATTGCATTGCAACGGATATTTCTCGACCCCAGCTCAAGGGCAACGGATTTGGTAAACCCGATGATGCCGGCCTTCGAGGCGGCATAATTCGCCTGCCCCGCATTACCCTTGATGCCGACCACCGAGGTCATGTTAATGATCACTCCGCTGCGCTGCTTCATGAAATTCCTGGAAGCGGCTTTCACCGTGTTAAAACAGGATTTGAGGTTTGTCCTGATCACCTTATCCCACATTTCCTCCGTCATTCTCATCAGCAGGTTGTCCTGGGTAATCCCTGCATTATTCACCAGAATATCCAGGGAAGCGAAATCATTGATGATATCGGTTACCAGTTTTTCAGCGGCGGCGTATTCGGAAGCATCGGAACGGTAACCTTTTGACTTAATGCCGAATTCGCCGGCTAATTCCTGTTCAAGGGCCTGACCCTTTTCAACGCTTGAAAGATAGGTAAATGTCACATTCGCCCCATGTTCGGCGCATTTCCGGGCGACGGACCTGCCGATGCCCCTGGAAGCTCCTGTAACCAAAACGGTTTTGCCTTCTAACAATTTCATATATCAATATTAATTCCGGATTAATCCGGGGATAAATCAAAAATATACCTTCCGGTGAACATATGAAAAGGAATTTAGGGTTTCAAAACCGGGAATAGTTTTTTTTAACTCAATCTAAATGATATAAATTTGAGCACTTTAATAAACAATCAAATACAATGGCATCATCGTATGATCTGATCATCATCGGTTCCGGCCCAGGAGGTTACGTAGCCGCGATCAGGGCTTCCCAACTGGGACTTAAAGTTGCAGTGGTTGAAAAGGCCGAACTGGGCGGAATTTGCCTGAACTGGGGTTGTATCCCAACCAAGGCATTGTTAAAAAGCGCTGAGGTCTTTGAGTACATCAGGGACGCTGAACAGTTTGGGATCAAGGTTGGCGATGCAAAAATCAATTTCGATGGGGTGGTAAAGAGAAGCAGGGAGGTGGCGAGCGGTATGAGCAAGGGGGTCCAGTTCCTTTTTAAAAAAAATAAGATCGATGTGATCGCGGGTGCTGCCAAAGTAATGCCGAATAAAAAGATCCTGGTAAAGGATGCAGCCGGAAGTTCAACCGAATTTACGGCAAGTCATATCATCATAGCCACCGGTGGAAGATCAAAAGAGCTTCCTGCACTTCCTATTGATAATGAAAAGATCATCGGATACAGGAAGGCCATGATCCTTGATAAACTTCCGGGGTCAATGGTCATCGTCGGATCAGGAGCTATCGGAACTGAATTTGCCTATTTCTATCATACGCTGGGCACCAAGGTGACTTTAGTGGAATTCCTTCCCAATATTGTACCTGTAGAAGATGAAGAAGTATCAAAACAACTCGAAAGGATCTATAAAAAGTCGGGGATGACCGTCATGACCTCTTCGGAAGTTACTGCTGTTGATACAAAAGGTAAAAAATGCAAAGTGACCATAAAAACGGCGGAGGGGGAGGAGAAAGTTGAAGCCGACATTGTTTTATCTGCCATCGGTATTTCCACAAACATCGAAGGTCTCGGCCTCGAGGAAACCGGCATCAAGGTTGACAAGGATAAAATCATTGTGGATGAATTCTACCGGACCAACGTCCCGGGGTATTATGCCATCGGGGATGTGGTGAAGGGGCCGGCGCTTGCCCATGTGGCATCCGCGGAGGGCATTATATGTGTTGAAAAGATTGCGGGTGAAAATCCCGAGCCGCTGAATTATAATAATATACCCGGTTGTACGTACTGCCATCCTGAGATTGCCTCCGTCGGATACACCGAGAAAGCCGCGAGGGAAGCCGGGTACGAGGTTAAGATCGGCAAGTTTCCTTTTTCCGCCTCAGGCAAAGCAAGCGCTGCCGGAGCCAAAGAAGGGTTTGTGAAGGTGATCTTCGACGCGAAATACGGAGAGTGGCTGGGCGCTCATATGATCGGGGCCAATGTTACGGAAATGATCGCGGAAGTAGTCACGGCCAGGAAACTTGAAACTACCGGGCATGAGATCATCAAATCTGTTCACCCGCACCCAACGATGTCTGAAGCCGTGATGGAAGCGGTGGCCGCGGCCTATGGCGAGGTGATCAATATTTGACAGGGTGATCCGTTTTGGTACTATGTTTGTGATGGAATAATATATCATATAACCAAGCTCATGCCGAAAACAATATTAGTTACCGGTGCGAACAGGGGCATCGGACTTGAAATATGCCGACAACTGGGAAAGATCGGCCACACAGTGATCCTTACAGCAAGAAATGAAGAAAAAGGCAGGGAGGCGATGAAGGCGGTAACCGGCGATGTGGTTTTTCATGCCCTTGATGTGACAAGCCAGGCCAGCGTTGACGAGTTATTTCATTTTGTAAACGAGGAATACGGCCGGCTTGATGTGCTGATCAATAATGCCGGCATCGTGATGAAGAACACCGATCTTTCTCTGATCGAGATCGATGATGTAAAGATTATTATGGAAACCAATTTTTACGGTCCCATGAGAATGAACAAGGCATTCTTGCCCCTGCTTCAAAAAAGCGACGATGCCAGGATCATCCATGTGTCGAGCAGCATGGGCTCCCTGGCAAACCTGACGGGCGGCTATGCTGGTTACAGGCTGTCGAAGATTGGATTGAATGCGCAGACAATACTTTTATCCTACGACCTGAAGCGGGCAGGTATCAAGGTTTTCTCGATGTGCCCGGGATGGGTTAAGACCGATATGGGGGGAACCGCAGCCCCGCGGCCCGTAACCATCGGGGCCGATACCGCCGTATGGCTTGCCCTGGAAAAAAATCTTGTGCCTGGAAAATTTTACCGCGACAGAAAGATCATTCCGTGGTAGTTCTATAATGATTGGTGATTGGCGATTTTTTGATTTCGTTCCTTACCGAGTAATGGTCGCCTCAAACTGATTCAGTGTGAGCATCCCGTCATTATTCAATTCCGGGATTGTTCAGAAGTTGTAAAAAGTTTATTATATTGAAATCAAAACAGGCATAATCATCAACTTTTAAAAATATGAAAAGTCATAAAACAAAATCGAGGCGTGAATTTTTAAGGAAGCTTTCTCTCGGCGCCGCAGCCGTATCCTCATCAGGGATCCTTATGGCGAGGGGCAGGTCTGAACGGACGTATTTTCTTTCGAGACCGGCGGAAGCCGGGAAACAGCATTCTTCCAACGATACAATCCAGCTCGCCACGATCGGCTTTGGGATCCAGGGGATCGGAGATACAGCAGCCGCGGCAGGCGTAGACGGAGTAAAAGTCGTAGGTGCATGTGATCTGTACACCGGTCGGCTTGACAGGGCTAAGGAACTGTATGGCATGGATATATTTGTTACCCGGGATTACAGGGAGATGCTTCGCAGGAGCGATGTCGACGCCGTTATTATCGCGGTACCCGACCACTGGCACCAGAAGATAGCCATTGAGGCCATGAAAGCCGGAAAGGCTGTTTACCTGGAAAAACCGATGATCCAGAAAGTGGAAGAAGGTCAGGCTCTGATCCAGGCAGAAAAAGATACAAAAAAAGCATTCCAGGTCGGCAGCCAGGGAATTTCCTCTATTCAAAATGAAAAAGCAAGGGAGCTGTTCCTGGACGGCGCCATCGGGGACCTGAACATGGTTGAAATTTATAATGACAGGTTCTCCTCCGAAGGAGCCTGGCAGTATCCGATACCGCCGGATGCAAGTCCTGAAACCATTGATTTTGATACCTTCCTCGGAAATGCGCCGAAGGTGGGATATGATCCAACCCGGTTCTTCAGGTGGAGGAACTACCAGGATTATGGAACGGGAGTTGCAGGCGACCTGTTTGTGCACTCCTTCACTACGCTGCATTATATCATTAATTCCCTGGGACCTGAAAAGGCCGTTGCCACTGGCGGCATCAGATACTGGAAAGACGGCAGGGATGTACCGGATTTCATGATGTCGCTGTATGATTTTCCGAAGACGGAAAGCCACCCTGCATTCAATGCGGTGCTCAGGATCAATTTTACTGCCGGAAATGGGGGCGGCGGCGGATTCCGGCTTATCGGATCTGAAGGGGAATTGATGGTGCGAGGGCGAAGCATAACATTGAAGAAGACCCGGGTTGGCATGGATCCTTCGGGTTATTCCCTTAGGGCTTATACGGAAGCAACCCAGAAGGAAATCCTGAAAGAGTATGAGGCAAAGCTGGGGGATCTGAAACGACAATTGGATCAACCTGAGCCAATCGTTTTCCAGCCCGACAGCGATTATAAGGGCGCCGATCACGATCATTTTGTGAATTTCTTCGGCGCCATGCGAGGGACAAAGAAGATCGTAGAAAACTCGACTTACGGATTGCGCGCTGCAGGGGCGGCCCTGTTATCGAATTACAGTTACTTTAGCAAGAAGATCGTGGGCTGGGATCCCGTAAACATGAAACTGTTATAATTAAACATCCGGAATATCCCTGTTGATTTTCAGCGCCACTCCTCCAAAACCTCTCTCGCCCTCGTCTGAGCGTACAGACTGTGTCATAATAAAAATGTAAGAAAATTCTTGTTAAAACACCGTATCAATTGCCAGGCCCTTTAGGGCTTGGTCGAAATAGTAAATCATGTTAACAGGGCTTTAGCCCTTTTTCAAGGTTGGAAAGGGCCAAGGCCCTTAAACATATCCTTAACTAAAAGTTCCAAGCCCTAAAGGGCCTGGCAATTAATAATTCCCGGACTATTGTGACACAGTCTGGCAGCGGAGACGGGGGCGTCTGAGAAATGCGTCTCTGACGCATATCTTTCTCGGCTTTTCAATAATGGATTTATCGATTAACGTTTAAGTACAGTTCCTGGCGTTTGGAAACGCCTTTCTCGCACACTCTCGTCAGGAGACGAGGGCGAGAAGCCATAAGCGGTCAGACGGTTACAAACCGTCAGACCGCGATAACAGGAGACGAGGGCGAGTGAGAGCTCCCTCATTCTTAGTGTCTGCCAGGTCCGGTTTATCTTCAAACTTTTATTGGTTAAGTTAAACAGTTTTATGATTTTTAAAACCAGCTTTTTTATATATATTGATAGTCCCTTTAGACGAGGGCAGAGTAATTATAATTTTTAATGAAATCCAGGATCACCTGTCGGATGATCTGTTTCCGAATGAAGACGCAACATTGATTAATGTCGGATCCTTATGAAACGAAAATATTATATAACCTCATTCATGCTTTTTTTCATTGCGGTACCGGCCATGGTTGGTTCCCGGGTCCTTGCCCAGGATTCGAATCTCGGCATCACAAACCCGGACAAGTTGTATACCGTATTCCCCAAGACTTTTATCAGCGATATTTTCTGGAGGGATAAGATATCGCCGGACGGCAAATACATCGCCGGCAGATCTGAAGGCGACGTATATATTCTTGACCTCGCCAATCCCGAAGCCCAGTACCTGCGTAAAAATACAAGTCTTGAATGGGTGAATGAATTTGACTGGATGACCGGACAGGAAGTAACCCTGAGAGGCATGGCAGGAAGCGAGGATAAAACCGTTACCTATAACCTGTCGACAAAAAAAGAGACCGCATCCGGAAGGCTTCCAGGCACGGGGACCGGCCAGATTTCAGGAATTTATATTTACAAATATTTTGATGAACAGAGCAATGTGGGCGGTGTATACATCAGCCGTCCGGGAAAGGAAAACGCAGAATTGATATTGCCCGGGTTATTTCCTGCATCCATGTCTCTTTCTTCCGACCAGAAGACGCTGGCGTACCTCTACCTGAAGTCCCAGTATAGTCTCTGCCTTGGCTTGTATAATATCGATACGAAAGAAAACCGGGACCTGGCTGTCGATCTGGATGGTACGCTGAAAAGTGAAATCACCTTTGACCCTGAAAACAAGCACGTGATGCTCAGCCTGGTTACCGATAAGCTGGATAATTACCAGAAACACCAGGCTGTTGCCGATCGGGATCTTGACCTTTATGCGATCCATATTGCAACCGGAGCCATTATTCCGGTGCTTATTGAGGAAGGGGATGACGTACTCGTAGGCGTTGCCGGAGGCAAAATTATCTGGAATAAGATCTTTCCCAATGTCCGGACCTGCATCCTTCCTGCTGACGGATCAAAAGTGATCCCCATGATCCCGGAACTTTCATTTATGCCGACCTGGAATAATCAGGGTGATCAGATTGCCGTTGTGTTCGGGAACTGGAGAATGGCGGATGTTCCCCTGAACTGGAACATAGGTACGTTCACCATTAACAAGGACGGTTCCGTTAGCGAAGGGCTGAAACCCATTGCTGAAGGGGAATATGAGGAATATGGGCCGGCGTGGTCGCATGATGGCAGCAAGTTATTATATTCGGCAAGGCAGAATACTCCGGCCTTCCCCACCGCGGGAGGTGAATTGACGGAAGATCTTTTTGTCGTGAAAACTCCTGAAAAAGAGGTTCAAAAACTTACAGAACAGTTCCAGGAAATTTCCGATATCGACCTGTCCCCGGATGATACAAAAGCTGTTATCAGCGCTGTTAAAACAGGCGAAACGAAATACAAGGCCTTCCTGGTAACTTTGGGACCGGTGGAAGCCGGGAAAGCGCCCGTACAGGAAATATCGCCGGCGGGAATATCACAAAATATTTTATCGGTTTCGTGGTCGCCTGACGGCAGTCTGATCGCCTGTGAAACAGGAGGCGGATCGAAAAGCAAATCTTTGTGGACATTCACACCGGAGGGAAAGAATGAAAAAAAGCTTGTCGATTTTGAGTCTCTTACCTTCAAATCGGGTGTCGATTTCACACCCGACGGAAAATTTATCGTGTATGCAGCATTTGATGGAAGCCATCACCAATTATTCAAGATTCCGGCAGGCGGCGGTTCCCCCTTAAAATTAACGAGCAATACTTATGACCTTCTTTACCCGGAAATATCCCCATCGGGCGAATGGATAGCTACCACCCTGTTCAGACACACGCGACAAATATGGATTGCCGACCTGATCTATGAATAAAAATCGGAGTAGAAATTTTTTTTGACTTAGCCACTCTTTCGGATATTTTAGGGGCAATTCTAATAGCATCCAAATACTGTGAAAAACAGGATTCTTCTGATCATCCTCGCGCTGGCGTTACCATCAACCCGATTGTTGGGTAATGACGAAGAAGAAATTCTGGAAATAAAAAAGATTTCAAGCAGGATAATTTTTGACGGAATTTGTGATGAGCCGGCCTGGGACAGCCTGTATGGCCTTCCGCTAAAGATGTACAGGCCGAATCACGGCAGCGAGCCCTCGGAAAAATCGGAAATTTTTGTCGCTTTCGATGATGGATTTTTTTACCTGGGCGCGCGGCTGCATTATGAAAACGGTTCCAGGATCAGGACCACGACCAAAAAAAGAGACGGGGCCGAAGGCGGCAATGATAATTTCGGGATCCTTCTCGACACGTTTAATGATAACGAAAATGCGCTGTGTTTCGAAACCAATCCATCGGGCCTGCGTTCTGATTTTACCATTGGCAACGATGCACAGGTAAACCTCGGGCTGAGACCATTTAACAGGGACTGGAATGCCTTCTGGGATGTCAGGATGAAAGTTGTCGGAAACATATGGCATGTGGAATTCCGCATTCCACTATCCACGCTCCGGTTCCAGGAAATCAACGGCAAGGTCATCATGGGCTTGACGGTCTGGCGACAACTATCCAGCAAACAGGAATGGAATGTATTTCCTTTGGTTTCCAATAAGCTGGGATCGTTTTCGGTTTGGAAACCTTCACAGGCAAAAAAAGTGGTATTCGATGGCCTCGTCAGGAAAAATCCGGTTTACATCACCCCCTATCTACTGGCCGGGCTGGAGCAGTCCGCCGAACTGGACGACACTGAAACCTCTTACCTTGTAAAGAATAACAGGCGGTTGACCGGGGGATTGGATGTAAAATATGCCTTCGCCTCCAACATGACCCTCGACCTTACGTTAAACACGGATTTCGCTCAGGTAGAAGTCGATGACCAGGTGGTGAACCTTACCCGTTTCAACCTGTTTTTTCCTGAAAAGAGGCAGTTTTTCGTGGAGCGTTCAAGCATTTTCACCATCCGGACGGGCTACGAAGACCAGTTGTTT
>DATDPY010000157.1:0-2008 GCA_035292565.1 Cyclobacteriaceae bacterium
AAGCAACTACAATTACGGGAACACCGGCAACGTCGGGCAGGTGGCTGGTTATCGGCGGAACGGTTATTATAATACCGGTGATTGCCTTTCTTATCCACGCTGAAAAATTAACGAATATTATTCTTTTGGGGCTGGGAATCCTGTGCATCGGTTTCATGTTGTATTCGGCGCTCACCTCGCACGACAAAGTTGAAGGTAACAGGCTTCTTGTTTTTATCATTTTGTTTTTCTTCCATATGATTTTCTGGGCCCTTTACGAGCAGGCGGGCGGGTCATTGAATATCCTCACCGACCGGTATATTAACCGGCACGGAATCGAAGCCTCACAGTTCCAGGCCGTGCCCGGAATGTTCATTGTTTTGCTGGCCCCCCTGTTTTCAGTCATCTGGATGAAGCTTCGCCAATGGAAAATCGAACCCTACACGCCGGTAAAATTCTTCTGGGGTTTATTTTTCATGTCGGCAGGATATTTCGTTATCGTGGCCGGTACCCGGTTCTCGCTCGATAGCGGAAGACTGATGCCATTGATTTTTCTGGTAACCATGTATTTTTTCCATACTGTTGGAGAACTGAGCATATCCCCGGTGGGGCTTTCGGTTGTCACCAAATTAAGTCCTGGAAGAATTGCCGGATTTGCCATGGGTTCCTGGTTTCTTTCCATCGCCCTTGGCCATAAGATCGCGGGATTCCTTGGCCAGATGATAGCTTCGCCGGGATCTGAAATTAGCAGGGAGGCCACGCTGATGTCATTTTCGAGAGTTTATATCATCTGGGGAGGCTTTTTCATGATGGGCTCGGCTGCCCTTCTGCTCCTGCTTACACCCGTCCTCAGGAAATGGATGAAGGGCATCCACTGATCCCCGGGGAATAATTATTCTTATTTCATATTAATTTTTAATGGATTATTTTTTCGCATAACTTTGCCACGCAATTTTTTGAGGTATTGAAACCGGATCCATTCGACTTCTTAACCATTTGACTTAAATAAATTTACGTATGCTTGAAACAGGCCTGAAGCCGATCCGCCACGACCTATACGAACTGGGGATACGGTCGGCTAGAGTACATTGGAATTATGTTCCTGCGAAATTGTATGAGGAAATCCTGAATCGGAAGGAAGGGATACTCACCGACAGGGGATCCCTGCTGGTTGATACGAGCTATTTTACCGGCCGCGCCCCCAAGGATAAATATATCGTAAAAGACAGCCTGACAGAGAACACAATCTGGTGGGGGCAGGTAAACCAGCCTTTATCCACCGACAATTTCGACGCCCTGTACCACGAAATGATCAAGTACCTGTATGACAAAGAGCTGTTCGTCCGCGACGGGTATGCCGGGGCAGATCCTAAGTACATGTTGAAATGCAGGTTCATCAATACCCAGGCATGGCAGAACCTATTTTGTTATAATATGTTCATCCGCCCTTCAAAGGGGGAGTTGGAGGAATTCAATCCTCAATTTACAGTGATCAGCGCTCCTGAATATACGGTTGATCCGAATCGGTTCGGATTAAAGCAAGGCAATTTTGCCATCATCAATTTATCAAAAAATATAATCATCATCGGCGGTTCAGGCTATGCCGGTGAAATTAAAAAGGGAATTTTCAGCGTATTGAATTACAAATTACCCCAGGACCATAATGTATTGCCGATGCACAGTTCGGCCAATATCGGCAAGACGGGGGATACCGCCTTGTTTTTCGGCCTTTCCGGAACCGGTAAAACCACGCTTTCGGCAGATCCTGACCGCGGACTGATTGGTGATGACGAACATGGCTGGACAGAAGATTCTATTTTCAATTTTGAGGGCGGGTGTTACGCGAAGACAATCAATCTTTCAGCCGAAAAGGAACCGGATATCTGGAACGCAATCCGTTTCGGCGCCATCGAGGAAAATGAAAGGTTTTTCCCGGGAACCAGAACGGTAGACTATACCAATTCCCGGGTAACTGAAAATACGAGAGTGTCATACCCCCTGCATTTTATTCGTAACGCGGTGGTGCCCT
>DATDPY010000158.1:0-12857 GCA_035292565.1 Cyclobacteriaceae bacterium
CTCAGGACCGACAGGGTAGAGCATGTAATCGATACCGGTCACGACGCCGAAGTTCCCGCCACCGCCCCGCAATCCCCAGAAGAGATCCGCGTTTTCGTCGCAGCTCGCCCGCACCAGTCGTGCGTCAGCGGTCACGACGTCCATCCCGACAACGTTGTCCGATGTCCAGCCCCAACGCCTCGTCAAGTAGCCGAACCCACCGCCCAGGGTGAGTCCTGCGATGCCGGTTAGCGAAACGAAACCGAGGACAGTAGCAAGCCCATGCACCTGTGTTTCGCGATCTACGTCGCCGAGCAGACAACCAGCCTGCGTGTGGGCGATCTTTTTCTGGGGGTCCACCCATACACCTCGCATGAGTGACATGTCGAGCATCATTGCGCTGTCGGCCGTGGCCAGGCCCGCGATGTTGTGTCCTCCCCCTTTGATGCAAAGCATGATGTCGTTTTCGCGTGCGAACTTCACGGATGCGATCACATCGGCATTTCCGAGGCAGCGCACGATTATGGCGGGCTTTCTGTCGATCATGCCGTTCCAGACGGTTCGTGCCTCTTCATAGCCAACGTCGCCTGGCAGGAGCACGGGCCCCCGGAGTCGCATCCTTAATCCGTCGAGTTGTTCTTGCTTAAGTTCGATCTCCTGGCCTTGCGTAGTTTTCACTTTCATTGTATCGTCCACTTTATTCTTTAGGTGTGAAATAATTTAAGCTGGAATTCGCAATTTAAGAAAAAAATTATGATCGCCAATAATATATTACATTGTTGGCGTTCATAATAATTTGAATTAAGCCTAGCAAGTTTGCATGCATTCCTCCGCACTAATAAAACCTATAACGTTGAGCGCTTATTTTTAACGAAATGCTTTATGTAAAAGCGGAAAAAATCTTAGGGTAGCAGGACCAAAAAATCACCAAATCAAAAATCGGTAAATCATCAAATGAATCAGTGCACCCGGGGGGAGTTAATAAATCCTCATTTCAGGCTTGGAAAGGCCATTTTTGGGAAAAGTGTATCGAAATTGTGACAAGAATTTACTTCAAAAAAACCAGTATAACTTACTTTCAATTGGCACTATTTTAGGGGGAGCTGACACAAATAGCGCAAAATACTTTAATTATAACTCCTGCTGTAAAATCATTGCCCAACACTACAGGTATCATCAAATTTCTAACAAAGCAAATACAATCGGTAATGAAATACTTTCAATAATAAAGATTACAGTAATATACATATTGAATTTTCTGTTACGTAAATTGTACTTGTCGTATCTTTCAACGATCATTTTGAATTTCTTTAGGGAAATAAAATAGTAATAGTTGAAAGTATATAAAACAACAACTAAGATTATAGCAATAACTTTCGGGGTTAAACTTCCATGTGGTTCAAATCCCAAGATTTTTAGCGCACCAGCAAAATTAATGATGGTCCCAATTGCCAGCCAGGCACCAGCAGTGTATTCGGCCACATCTTTATAAGTAGTATTTAACATTAATCTGTAGAAACCATAAAATAAATATTCATAAATTATCATACTCTGTAATTAAAATGATTAATACCCACCAATAGACAATGATTCTAAATAAATCCATTGCATTAATGGGTCATTGAATGTTCTATAGAAACCTTCGAAGGCTCCGGTGGATTCAGCCAAGGTTAAACCAAAAGAAATGAACGGCCCTGCCACAGGGATAAAAGCGGTTCCTGTTATAGCTAAATTTGTTATATATCTCGCATAATCTGACGGATTTTTATTTTCATTAAAGATAAATTGAAAAGAAGAAATTGCTAGATTTGCACCGACAAGCCCTGAACTCATCACCTTTAACCCAGCCAATCCTGATTTTGTAGCATAGGCTGCTCCTCTCCCGACATCGGCGATAGTCGATTCAACCCCCAGACCAAAAGTTGAAACCATGCCGCTCATGATCGAATAATAAATAGAGGCTTTTGAATCCCCTGCATATTCTCGAATCCGAGTATCTTTGATAACTATTTCCTGCAGCATCAATCCCCACATCATTCCTGGAGAAATTCCCGTCACCGATGCAAGGGCCGAGATTGCCAGTTGACGATTATCAACTATTGTATTCCCCCATGAATTATTGACTTCAATTGAATTCAAGGCCTGGCCCATCGTATAGGAAACCGCCTCCTCAAGGCTTGCGTTCACCAGATCCGGGTGGTTGGAACGGAATGTCCCCGCAATTTGTCCTCCTGGTTTCGGCTTATTCAGAACCCAAGTAGTTGCACTCGTACGCTGGCCGTTGCTATACGTGTAGTAACCCCCGCTTGACCCACCACCCGGATTTGGCGTATCATTCCACGCTTGTTCAATAATGGCAAATACGGATTCGGTAAATCCTGGGTTTACTAATAACCCAAAGGGATCGTTGAAACGTATTGGATTATTATTTCCAAACTGAAACGGCGATTGCATTCTTGTAATTTCCGCCAGGGGATCCACCCTCAAAAACCTTCCCAGCGCCGGATCATACATCCTGAAATTAAAATCATATACATGCGCGTTCTGTTCATCCTGCCACTCGTTGGAATTGTACAAGAATTTATTCGGTGCTTCGAGAATATTATTATAAGAATTCTCCGCAATGGTCATACCGAATGGATAATACTCTTCACTCTGTATCACCGGCCGGGTAAGAGTGACGTTGAATTCGTCGAAAAACGCCAGTTTGGTCGTTGCCACGCTTTCGTTGCTCAGGTAGATATAAATATAGCCGGGTTGCGTGATATTAATGTCATTCAGGCTGAACTGCTGCATGGTGGAAGCGCTGGAACTGACCGTGTTGATAAAACCGCCGAACTGATACTCCAGATTCCGGTCAAAAACAATATAGTTCAGGTAACATGCGGTTTTGGTGGTTCCCTGCGTCCCGCCCAGACCGATGACGCCTAGCGCCTCGCTGACGGCATCATAGATAGCTCCCGCTTCTCCGCCTCCTCCCTGTACGCCACCGAAGGCTCCCGCCACATAACCAATCATGGCCACCAGGCCTTGCGTGCTGCCGTCTGTTCCGGAATTTGTATAGGTGCTCCAGACGTTGAGATCGATCTCGTCGCCGGGCATGACGGTTAGTACAAGGTTTGCACCCACGTTATCCGTATTCGTTAGTTGCAGGACCTTATTGCCCCCAGCGGTTTTGTTGAAAGCCGTGCTCGTGAACTGATAAATATTATCAAATACCGGGTCAGGTGAGTTTTCCATGCCGGTGTTGAATACCAGTGGGTCCGGGGCGCTGGTCCACACGGCCCTCACATTGCCCAGGTGGTCTTTGTAAAAATATTCATATTCATAAGCGGTTATGGCCCCGCCGCCGTCGCGCTTTACCGATATACGTCCCTCGCTTGTCATAATCGCCTGCAGGCTGCCTGCGTTATATACAAAATTACCAATCAGATACGAGTCAGGAGTAACAATTAGCTATATTTATACCTAACGATCATGTATTTTTACATATATCCAGTGGTTTTGAGAATGAGTATAAATATTGTCGGTTTACGAAATGCCAAATGCGGTTCCAGGCCGGTTCGACAAAAACAGAATTTTCAATAAGTGTGATTATGAAAACATCCGAAAAGAAAACATTACACCTTCCCATTCTTGTCGAACAGGACGAGGATGATTTTTATATCGTAAGCTGCCCGGTTTTCAAGAGTTGTCACTCCTATGGCAAAACGATCGATGAAGCATTGGCCAACATCAAGGAGGTTATTGATATGTGTATTGATGAAGAAAAGGAGAAGGTTTCGGAAATAAATCGGTTTATTGGCTTCAGGGAAATCCAGGTTTCTTTAAAAACTGTTGTTTAAAATTATTGTGTCTCACCTGCCAGTAGTTTCCGGAAAAGATTTTTTAAAATTCCTTCAGACCATTGGTTTCACGGTTATCCGTATCAATGGTTCTCATCACCGTTTAAAACATCCCGATGGCCGCGTGACAACAGTCCCTGTTCATAAAAACCTGAATTTACCAAAAGGGCTATTGAGAAAAATAATCCGGGAGGATTTGGAACTTGATTTGGAAATATTTATTGCACTCTTGAATAAACCAAAATAATCCTTAATACTTATTTTTTTTGGATCATCCCAGACGGTCCAGACTGGCTTTAGTTTTCGGGGCAGGAAGTGCACCGAGTCAGTTGTGCCGGGATTGAACCAGCGATGATTAGATAGAGTTTAACAGTATTGCATTAACCAGGTAAAGCCCATCGCCCAGGTCTTCTCGCTCACCCTTCTCCCGCACACTCACACCCACACCCACGCTGTCCTTGTGCACCCGGGGGGACTCGAACCCTCAACCCTCAGAACCGGAATCTGATATTCTATCCAATTGAACTACGGGTGCAGTATGTTATATATAAAGAACGTTTTAATGGAAAACCTTAATTTCTATCCAACCTGCCCGCCGTAGTGCCGCATACTCGCGGTACGAAGGCGGGTTGAACTACGAGTGCAGAATATTATATGTAAAGAACGTTAATGTAAAATTAATTATTAATTCGTTATAACACTGCTTGCTTAAGCATCAAGTTCCAGAAACCAAATCCTAAATATATACTGCCATAAGGCATACCTGTTGGCACAAAAGTCAAATTTCAATTTTCAAAACCGGAGTCCACGAAAATTTTTGTCACCCGGATAGTTATTCGTGGACTTCGCGTTTGGTACTTTGAATCTGGCCATTGTGATTTATTTGCAATTTGTTATTTGGTGCCTGGAATTTCAGGGTAATCCGTCCTGAACGCATTTACTACAAAAATAAATGTCTCTGGGTTACTCGTATTTTTATTGAACATCAAGTGTTCATTTTTGTACACTTGGTTGGCGAAAATCATTGATTTTTTGCAATTCAGGCCGGTTTTACTTATTGGCATAGGTATTGTAAAAAATATGCCCGATCAATCCGGGAGGATCGTTCCCGTTGATTAAACACAACTTAAGCCATAATCTATATAACTGAACAATACTCGATAACCATGAACTTCAATTATTTAAACAAATATGCCTGGCCCGCCCTTCTCGGTCTGTTGCTGGGCTGCTCTAAGCATAATGATGACCTTATCCCGCCGGTTGTGGAACCTAACGATCCCGGGTTAAAGGAGATTTCCTTTAGATTCAGTTTTGATTACAATTACCTCCTTCCCGAGAGTGAAACACTTTACGCGATCGCCTCTGTCAAAGACAGCCTTGGTGCTTCCGTGTGGGATGAAAGATATGTCGATGTATTTATCATGGATGGCAATCTTATTTCCGGTCCCATGATTCTAGCAGTTATTCCTCGACAGGGGCATCAACGAAATCAATCTTCCGGCAGGATATTCATCCTACATGCTTGAATGGTCGAAATGGGGTATGAACCAGAGTACAACTTTCGGAAAGGAAGAAATTCCGCTGGATGAAATCATCATCCTTGCCGCTGAAAAATCGGCGAGGCTATTAAAATCCGAAGAATCGTTCATTCAGATTCAGGGTGAATTCCTTCCAAAGTCAAGTTCGGAATATTTCTATGATCAGGATGGACTGTTGTTAAGAAAAGATTATTACCAGAAATTGCCGGAATACCAGGATCTCAAACTCATGCTGATCATTTCATATTCCTGGTCGATAGATGCCAGCCTGGAGAAAATTGAAGTCAACAATCCCGATCATACTTATTCAAAGTCGGTTCTTTATACCTGGTCCGGCCGGAATATTCAATCCATTATTTCATACAGCTCTGGAATTAGTGCCGACTTTCAGTACGATCCCGATAACCGGGACCTCATCCGCGTTAACTACAGCCTCGACAACGGCGGGTATTTTAATTATGGATACCGGTACAGATTCGGGAACAAGATAGAAGAAATTCCCTACGGAGGAAGCACCTCGAATTCAAGTCACGGAACATTTGAATACGACGACAACATCAACCCTCATCATCTTTGGGGGATTACAGATGAATTCCTGCGCTATTCATCCAAAAATAACGAGATCAGGGCGGAATACACCTACAGCGGAGGCTTCCCGTCCTTTGTTCCGGATACTTACAACTATACCTATGATGAGGAAGGATATCCTGTGGAACTGATCAAGACCTACAAACATTACCGGACAGGTGAGTTCGGCTTCAGGGAAAAAATCATATACCATTATTGAGGATAAATCTCCTGGGAAAATGTGCTCCTGAACTGGATGGGGAGCACATTTTTTATTTCTATACAGGTCATGAAACCGACAAAAAATTATATTGCGACAAATTTTTCATAACTTGTAATTATGTTTTTTTAATCCAGATTGAAAAAGAGAACACTATTTTTTGGTATAGCCGGATTTATTCTTGCCCTGGTTGGAATACTCTTCAAGATTATGCATTTATCAGGGGCCTCCGTAATGTTAGTTATCGGAACACTGATTCTGATTTTCGGATTTTTACTTTCCTTTCTCCTGGAGCGATTGTCAATCAGTATTAAAACCACATCCCGGATAGGAAATATTCTTGCCTTTTTAGCGGCCGTACTGATCCTTTTCGGCATCGTCGCGAAAATGATGCACTATCCCGGGGCATTGCAGTCGTTTGTTGCCGGCGGATTGTTATTCGTAATACATTATATCTTTTATTCCTTTCGCTCCGATTCCCGCAAATTTGAGTTGCGGTCCGATCGCCAGCTAGCTTCAATCCTGTTCACCGATATTGCCGGGTATACATCAATGATGGGGGAAAATGAAGCAAGAGCCTTGAAGATCCTGGAACAGAACAGGAAAATTCAAAAGTCAATGATAAAATCATTCGGGGGAAGATTGCTAAAAGAGCTTGGGGATGGCACTTTATCGGTTTTTTTTACTGCCAGCGATGCTGTTCTCTGCGCCATTGAGATCATGAACAAAGTAAAACAGGATGGTTCGTATAATCTCAGAATGGGCATCCACATCGGCGAAATTGTTTTTACCGAAAAAGATGTTTTCGGCGATGGAGTCAATATAGCTTCGAGGATCATGAGCCAGGCAAAGGAAGGGGAAATCTGTCTCTCCGAGGCCGTTTACCTCAACATAAAAAACAAGGAAAATTTTAAAGCGGAAGCCCTTGGCGATATTGAACTTAAAAATGTAGCCGGGAAAATGCGATTGTTCAAAATCGAAAGCACAGCTATTTAGTTTTGTTTATTACCATTCTTATTGAGCAAAAATTTTTATTAATAAACTCTTTAAGTTTTAAAATTAACCACCAAATTCCAAAATGGGAATTTCAAATAATTGACGTGATATTCCTCCTGAACTCCGCAATTTTGGAATTTGGGATTCAATGTTGTCCGGTAAAAATGGAAAAGGGAAACAATTCGTTATTCTGAATTATTTAACCGTCTTTTCGGGATATTTTTTGAGTCCAAGCCCCACTTTCCAAGATAACGACGAATCGACACCCTTTTTCGCGGGGCGAGGAGTCTTTGAGGAATTTGTGGAAATGCCGAAGGCATATTCGTGCACTCACCCGTCAGTCCTGGCAAAGCAAGAAGGAAAGGGCGGGTTCGCCCAATCCCCGATCGGTTTTGCCACTAACCTGCCCGCCCAGGCAGGCGGGTAACACGAATTGACACAAATTGACACCGCTTTCGCGGTGTGTGGTGTCCTTTAAGATTTGGGGGGTCAGCATGTATAAAATTCGTGGATTCGTGGCTGAAAAATCATTAGTTATTGGTGTAACCAGATTCCATTCAATGGACAAATCTTCAAAACGATATCTTTCCCCGGACAGTAGTGATTTGGGATTTGAAAATTGCTTATTTGGAATTTGGTACTTGTTGTTTGGAATTTTTTAGCTTGCTAAGTCTTCACAAGCTTTAAAGAGATTCTCAATGAGTAACGGAATTTTATCCTTCGGTGTTGCCGAAAACGCCAGCCTGATTACATTCCCGAATACGATCACCCCGGTGCTGTATTTTTCCAGCAGGTGCTGACGGAGCTTTTCAGCTTCAAGCCCCGGCTTGATCGCCACGCACATGAAATAGCCTGAGTTAAAGGGCAGCGGTTCGAAATATTTTGAATAGGCCGGGTTCTTAAAACATTCCACCATGATGTCGTAACGCGACTTGAGGATAGCGTATTTCTTTTTCTTTGTGGCCTCGTAGGTATCGGTAATGTATACGTTCTGCAGAAGGCTCTGTGAGAGATGGCTGATATTGGAAATATTTCCCCGGATGGCGCCCCCTGTTTTTGCTTCGAGCGCTTCATATAATTCCGGCGTCCCTCCCTTGATCCCATAAGTCATGAATCCTACGCGGAATCCCCAGACATAATCTTCCTTTGTGGCGCCGTCGAGCTTGACGGCCAGTAGGTTTTCGTGCAGGACAGCCAGTTTTACAAATATGGATTCCGGAAAAACGTTTTCACCGTATACCAATCCGTAATAAGCATCGTCGATAATGACCACAACTTTTTTCCCTGAATTTGCTAATTTCCCCAATTCGGTGACAATAATGTCCACTTCATGGTTCAGCGGCGTATAGCCTGAAGGGTTATTCGGGAAATTAAGCAGCACAATAACTTTTCCCTTATTGATGGAGGCCAGCTTTGAGGCGAAAGCCCTCGTGTCAAATCCTCCGTTTTTAAAAAGATTAAAAGTTTCTATTTTTGCGCCGTATGCATTGTCGAAAAGCAGGTCATAATTTTCCCAGTAGAGGTCGGAAAGGATCACGGTGTCGCCTTCATCCATGAAGAGATAACCCGCCATACTCAGTCCATGGGTCAATCCGTTAGTGGCAATCGGCCTGCTGATCACCACATCTTTGAGTGACGGGTTCTTCTTATAAATGAATTTTTTCCACTGATCGCGGATATCCGGATTGCCATAACTGGGGGCATAGGGAAATACATTCTGGACGGGCAATTTTATATAGGTCTCAAATTCCTCGAGGTGCATCGACGAACCATTATCCTCCCGTGCTTCCCCGATCGTTGCGTTGATATTTTTTCCCTTCGCCTGGGCCGCCTGCGACAGGATCCCCAGCTTTGGAAAATAGATATTTTTCCCCCTGTTGGAAAGCATTTTAACTACCGCAGGATTGATCTTATCTAGTATCTGGTTGAGTGCTGAAGCCTGTGCGTCCATATTTCAGAAAAAATTTATTCGTTTCTATAACCGGAACGAAATTAATCAAATACCCGGTTAATTGAATTTTCACACGAAAAATTATCGCCTTCATGAATCCGGCTTTTCTTCAGGAATCCGCCGGCTTGTAATTCAGCAATACAATCCCGCATTCAAAAGCCTGACTTTTAATCAGTTTCAGCTTTTTTCGTTCACTGAAAATCGGCAATCCATTTCCATGGCCCTGGGCCGTTGGATTTATGAACAGGTAATAATCATCGATCAGGTTATGCTTAATGAGGTTCATAACAAAATTGCTTCCTCCGTACACCATCAGATCTCCGCCCTTTTGATTTTTTAACTTCTTCACTTCTTCCTCAATATCGCCCTTTGCCAGAACCACATTTTCCCAGGTGGATTTTTGAAATGTTTTTGTGAAGACAACCTTGGTCGTATCATAAAATTTTATGCCCGCTTCGCGCATCGGGTTTTGCGGATCGTCCCTGACCTTTTTCCAGGCCTGGACAAACCCGTCGGTCATTTTTCTTCCCATCAGGATACAGTCGATGGGATCGGTCAGGTCGCCGACGAATTTTTTCAGGTCTTCGCTCCAGTCCCACAACATCCAGTCCAGTTCTCCGTTTAATCCGCCGACATATCCATCAACGGAGACTTGCATTTGTAATTTAAGTGTTCGCATTTTATTTGTGTTTAGGTATTTTGCGTATTATCTTATTGAACAAAACTAATCGATGACCTATTATTCGAAGCAGTTCAGGTGCGGCAAATAAACGGGTAAAATATGTCACAATTTATTACGATCATGAAATTACATAAAACATTTTCTTATTTCCGCCATGCCGGAATTATAAAAAACCTGGCTGGGATTTCGTTCGTTATTTTTATTCCGGCTTTCCTAAACCTGAAATCTCTTCACGCCCAGCAGGAGGATTTGAATGTGCTCGGAAACTGGGTGGAATTTTCCGATTCCCCAAATTCATTATACCGGCACCTGAGCGCACAAGCCTGTTCTTTGTTGAAAAATCGATCCGATGAAATATCCCGAATCAAAACCCTGGATGCATGGCAGGCCAGACAGAAAAATGTACGGCTGATTCTGAATAATCTAATGGGTCCCTTTCCCCCGAAAACTCCTCTGAATGCACGGGTCCTGAAAACTATTGAAAATAAAAATTACAGGATCGAACATATTGTCTTTGAATCGCAACCTGGATTCTACGTTACCTCATCACTGTTTATCCCAAAGGGTTTAAAAGGCAAGGCCCCCGTAATTATCTATTGCAGCGGTCATACCGAGGAAGGATACAGGAGCCCGGTCTACCAGTATGCCATCCTGAACCTGGTCAGCAAAAATTTTATTGTCTTTGCATTCGACCCGGTCGGGCAGGGAGAACGGAAAGAGTATTATGATCCGGATTCCGGAAATTCGAAGGTGGGCCGGGCTACAAGGGAGCATTCTTATGCCGGGGCCCAGGCTTTCATCGCCGGAAGCTCCGAAGCCCGATACATGATTTTTGATGGGATCAGGGCAATCGATTACCTGGTTTCGCGTAAAGAGGTTGACCCCGCCAGAATTGGGATCACCGGCCGTTCGGGTGGCGGTACGCAATCGGCGTATATTGCGGCATTCGACGAGAGGATCCATGCCTCTGCTCCTGAATGTTATATTACAAATTTCACCAGGCTTATCCAGTCGATCGGACCCCAGGATGCCGAACAGAATTTTTATCATGGAATAACCGGTGGGATCGATCACCCCGATCTCCTGGAAATCCGGGCTCCAAAGCCTGCGCTGATGATCACCACCACCAATGATTTCTTTAGCATCCAGGGCGCGAGGGAAACGGAAAAGGAAGTGTCGCTGATCTATAAAGCGTATGGCAAGGAAGGCAATTTTCGCCAGGTTGAAGATATCATGGAGCATGCTTCCACGCAGAAGAACAGGATAGCCATGTATAATTTTTTCCAGGAACATCTCAACAATCCCGGGAATGCGGACGACGAACAGGTTGAATTGCTTTCTCCCGAAGAATTAAAGGTCACTGAAACTGGGCAGGTTTCATCGACATTCCACGGAGAAACCATTTTCAGCCTGAACGCAAAGGAATCAGAAAAACTCCGGGATAAATTGAATGTTTCGCGGCAAAATATTCAGCAGCATCTTTCGTCGATAATTTCTGAAGCTAAAGTACTTTCAGGATTTTTAGAACCTGGAACGGTTGAAGAACCTGTATTTGCTGGAAGATACCGAAGGGATGGGTATCTCGTGGAAAAATACTTTCTTAAAGGCGAGGGGGAGTATTTTTTGCCATACCTGTTGATGGTTCCAGATCATCCGAATAATAAGGCGGTTATCTATCTCCATCCTTCGGGAAAGAAATCGGAAGCTGCTCCGGGCGGGAAAATGGAATGGATGGCGCGGCAGGGATTTGTCGTAATGGTCCCGGATCTTCCGGGAACAGGGGAACTGGGTTCAGGAACATTTATAGGTGATTCGGATTTTGAATTGAACGATGAAAAAGTGATCTCTTATAATATCTGGTTTGCTTCAGTCCTTACCGGCAGGAGTATCGTCGGCCTGCAGGCAGGAGATGTAAGAAGGCTGACCAGGGCATTGAAAGAACATCATGGTGTGAATGAAATTTATGGTGTGGCTGAAAAGAGTTTGTCGCCGCTGCTCATGCATATATCCGCTTTCGATCATTCCATCGTGCGGGTTGCACTGATCGGGCCTTATACCTCCTACGCTTCCATCGTAATGAACCGCTTTTACAATCCGGGTTTTATTTTCGGAACCGTAGCCGGCGCCCTGACTGCTTATGACCTTCCTGATCTGGCGGCAAGCCTTGCCCCCCGTAAGCTGATGATGATTAATGTGACTGACGGAATGGGGGAACCGGCGCCTCCGGAATTGATCGAAAAGGAACTTTCATTTGTCAAAACCAGCTATTCATCTAAGCAAGCCGATGATAATCTGGTTATCCGGAAGTGTGAATCAAAGGAAAGTATCCTGGAAGCTTTATCGGAGTGGTTAAAGTAATATCCCATCAGCGGTCCGATGGTTCGAACACAGCGGTCAGACGGTTCGAAATGAAATTCATTCTTTAATTTATTGCAGCTCAATTGACAATTTCTTAAGGCGCAACCGAATTCTTAACCGTCAGATCGCTTCCCTTTCCCCGCGGTCCGCACGGTTCGAAACGAGCTCTCATAAAGTAATATCCATTGATCCAAATATTTTTTTCTTTAACCTCCCCCGAACTCCAAACCGTCGGACCGCTTCCCATTCCCCGCGGTCCGCACGGTTAGAAACGTAATCTACTTTAAAAATACCAGGTCATCCAAATATAATTTCCTAGGCCCCACCGGCCGCCAAACCGTCGGACCGCTTCCCTTTCCCCGCGGTCCGCACGGTTAGAATCGTTATCTCTTTTAGATATACCAAGTCATTCTAATATAATTTCCTAAGCCCCACCGGCCGCCAAACCGTCGGACCGCTTCCCTCTCTTCAATCCAGTGGTCTGACAGATAGAAACGACAATTCCTAAGGCGCAACCGAATTCTTAACCGTCGGACCGCTTCCCTTTCCCCGCGGTCCGCACGGTTAGTAACGATCTCTCATAAAGAAAAATCCATTGATCCGAATGTTTCTTTCTTTAACCTTCCCCGAACTCCAAACCGTCAGACCGCTTCCCACCAGCGGTCAGACGGTTCGAAACGACATTCATTCTTTAATTTCATGCAGCTCAAATGACAATTTC
>DATDPY010000159.1:0-7459 GCA_035292565.1 Cyclobacteriaceae bacterium
CGGAAAAATGCCACAATGCTTTCGGCAATTTTCCCGCCGATTTCAGGAACTGCGACCAGTTGCTCATAACCTGCCTGCATCAGGGCATCTATATTCTTGAAATGGGAGGCGAGCTTTTCAGCGACCGTCTGGCCTACATACCTGATTCCCAAACCGAACAGAAGTCGTTCGAAAGGTTGTTTTTTGGAAGCGGCAATACCTTCCAGGAGATTCCGGGTGGAAAGGTCCTTGAATTTATCGAGCTGTTTGATCTTTTGTTCGGTTAATTTATAAATGTCGGCCACCGAGCCAAGAAAGCCTTTGACAAACAAGGCATCGATTGTTTTTTCGCCAAGGCTGTCGATATCCATGGCATTGCGATGGATGAAATGCTCGATTCTGCCCTTGATCTGCGGTGGGCATGATTTAACATTGGGGCAATACCACGCGGCCTCACCCTCCGTCCTGATGAGTTTTGCCCCGCATTCTGGACATTTATCAATAAACCTGACCGGCGAGGTCTTCTTCTGTCGTTGCGTCAAATCCACCCCTGTGATCTTGGGGATGATCTCTCCGCCTTTTTCAATAAATACCCGGTCCCCAATCCTTACATCAAGCCTTTCAATCTCATTGGCATTATGCAGGCTTGCTCTTTTCACGGTGGTGCCAGCCAGCAGGACAGGCTCAAGTTCGGCAACGGGAGTGACTGCGCCTGTCCTTCCAACCTGGTAGGTGATGTCATTCAGCCTGGTTATTGCATTCTTTGATTTATATTTGAATGCAATGGCCCATCTTGGAAATTTCGATGTAAACCCAAGCCTTTCCTGCTGGCTTATATTATTCACTTTGATGACTATGCCATCCGTTCCCAGGGGCAGGTCATTTCGCTTATCATCCCATTCCTTTATAAAGGCCAGGATCTCATTGATATTTTTGCATTTTCGATAGGTAGGCGATACATTGAATCCCCACTTTTTAAGCAATTCAATCGCCTGTTCATGAGTGTTGCGGCCAATATTTTCTCCAAGCAATCCATATACATAACAGCCCAATTTTCTCCTGGCTACAACTGAAGAATCCTGCATTTTAACGGTCCCGGATGCCGCATTTCGCGGGTTTGCCAGGAGAGGCTCTCCTGCTTCTTCTTTCTCACGGTTGATTTCGTTGAATACATCCCACGACATGAAGATCTCACCTCTTACTTCGAATTCAGACTTATCAACTTTCGCAGATATCTTTAAAGGAATGTTTTTGATTGTCCTTGCATTTGCCGTTATATCATCGCCCCTGACGCCATCGCCCCGGGTAACAGCCCGCAGGAGTCTCCCGTCAACGTATAGCAGGCTGATGGCAACCCCGTCAAATTTCAATTCACAGATATATTCAAAACTTTCCCCAGGGAGGAGTTTCTTAACCCGGTTGTCAAAATCCCGGATCTCTTCTTCGGAATAGGTATTGCTTAGCGATAACATCGGGTAACGATGCTCAACCGTGACGAATTCCCGGGTGATCGTACCTCCGACCCGCTGGGTGGGGGAATCAGGATTTTTTAATTCAGGAAATTTCTTCTCGAGATCCAATAACCTCGATATGAACTGGTCGAATTCATAATCTGAGATCTCCGAGGTGTGCTTCTGGTAATACAGATCATTATAATAATTGATCTTGCCGATCAACTCTTCGATCTCCTTTTGTGCTTCTTCCCGGGTCATGCCTGATATAAGGCTTATTTGTATCTTAAGAATAAAATCTATACCAAAAATGGCAAGATTTTTTTGATATCTGTTCGGTTATGTTTTTAAATCTCAGTTTCAAATTCCAAATTCCAAAATCCAAAATCCAAATTCCAAAATCCAAATCCCAAATTTAAAACGAAATTCTGGTTTATAACGATCTCATGGATAGAATCGACTTGGAAATTGGTGCTTGGAAATTGGTGCTTTGAAATTGGTGCTTATCAATTCAGGGATCCATCATTGCCCCCTTGTCCATTTCCGGTATACCTTGTTCTGCAGGTCCGTCGCATGATCAGGCCGGTACAGGTGGAACTGTTTCCTGTTGGCTGGAAAAAGGACGAGATTTTTCTCCATGATTTTCCCGTCCCTTGCGATCAATAGCCGGACAGTGTCGCCGGTATTTTTAGTATTCAGCAGGCTCATGATGCCTTCCGATGTCAACCTGAATGCATCGGCGCCTATGATCTCATCTCGCGGACTTATTCCGGCTTTTTGTCCTGAGCTGCCTGATGCCACTGACTGGACAATGGTCTTACCGTCATTTTCCCTGATGGCAATGCCAAGGAATGGCGACTGGTCTCCTTCCAGCATATTGCGCACCTCAATGCCCGCATAACCCAGGTATTTTTCATAATCGATTTCACCGGTCCCCGTAACATATTCGGCAAAAAATGATTTCTGATCATGCCCGGTGATAGCTTCAACTCCATTCCTGAAATCTTCAAGCGTGATGCCTTTGATATTTTCTTTATAATACTTCGTATAAAGAGTTTTTAAAAGGTCATCCATGCATTTTTCTCCTTTGGTTGACTGGATGATCTCGAGATCGAGCAAAGCCGCAAGTTTATTGCCCTTGGTATAATAGGAAACAGTTGAATTATTCTGATTCTCATCAGGCTGGTATTGTTTTATCCAGGCATCGAATGATGCATCCGATACGGCCTGTACCCTGCTGCCCGGGGTGCTTTCAACGCTATTGATCGCCCCGTTCAACCTGCGCAAATAATCCTCCCCTGAAATATATCCCATCCGGGAAAGCATTATATCATCATAATAACTTGGGAAACCTTCCATGATCCAGAGGAGATCCGTATAATTTTCTTTTGTATAATCATAACGGAGCAGGGAGGCAGGCCGGAGTCGTTTTCCAATCCAGAGATGCAGGTATTCGTGCGCGATGAGTGATAGTACACCAAGGTATGCATTATCCGGCTGATAACTCCACCGGTTAACCTGTATGAAGGCAGAGTTGCTATGTTCCAGGCCGCCACCACCGTTTTCAAGGTTATAGATGATAAAAACATAACGTTGATTGGGATTTTCTCCGAAAATATCCGTGCAGGCTTTAACAATTCTGGCCATGTCGGTTTTCAGCCGGTCAATATCAAAATTGCCGGGTCCCACCATGGCAACTTCATGGTCTACGCCGGCAGCGCTGAACGAAAAAGTTAAATGGTTCCCGATCTCTATGGGACAATCGACAAGCTGGTCATAATTCGATGCATGAAAGGCCGTTGGATTTACCGGATCGCTTGCCAGTCCTGTGGTAATCCGGGACCAGTATGAAGGGAGTTCTACCAGAAGCTGAACGGGGAGGTCGGAATGTCCGTCAGGATACATGAATACGCCAGGACCACTAATGCTTGCATGAACGTCGTCGAGGTAACTGGTCCTTACCGATAATTCAAACGCATAAACCTTATAGATTAAAGCTATCATTCGTGGCTCATTATGGTAAACCCGCCAGGTGTTTTTATCGATTTTAACAATTTTCAATTGATTCTGGCTTTCATCTGAAGCTTTCACATCCATAACATTCTTTGCAAAATCCCTGATAAGGTAGGAGCCTGGTGTCCAGGCAGGCATGATGAAATCAGTATATTCATTTGAGGTCGCCTCATGGATGATCTTCACTTCAAAACAATGCGTTTCTGGCGCCGGCATAGAAAGGGTATATTTGATGGTTCCCCCATATGCAGGATACATGCTGCATATGGCCAGGTATATTCCTGTGGCCAGATCCAGGAGCCGAGAATTCATAGGGTTAAAATATTAAAATATATTAATCGCGAATATGACCATTTTCGAACCCAATATTGAATAATTTTATGCATCAAAATTCTTTTAATTATTTGAAAAAGTTATCCGTATTCATATTCCTTATCTTCATTTCTTCCGGTGCGGCGTATCCCCAATTAAAACAATTGGGAGGGAAATTACTAAAGAAGGCCGGGGAGGCGGTTCAAAAACAGGCGGTAGAAACTGCCAAATCCGAAGCCGATAAAAAAGAAGCCAGGGTCGACAGCACAAAATTCAATTATGCGATTATGCTCAGCGACAACTCGGCCTTATTCGAAACGAGAGATTTTTTCCAACGCAATAACCAGATACTTTCTAACCTGCTGACGGATTCTGAAACTTCTGAACGGACGCCGGACGAAGAAGGGGAAGAGTGGCTTAACCTGGGGGAAAATTTTTATACCGGAAACAGGTACAGAAGCGCCGAGCATGCCCTGATCACAGCCCAGATGATCTTTGAATCAGGCAAGGCCACCCAAAGCCTCGATTATTTCCGGACTCTTGAAGATTTGGGATTATTATACCATGTTACCGGGCGGTTCAACCAGTCGGAATATTATACCCGGGAAGCCATGGATAAACGCGAGGCCACACTTGGGCGCAACACGGGCGCATATGCGGCTTCACTGAACAACCTCGCTGCTTTATACAAGGACCTTGGGAAGTATAATGAAGCCGAGAAGATGTTCAATGAAGCGGCTGATATCAATGCATCCGATCTTGGACCTGAAAGCCTGGGCGAGGCGATTATTTTAAATAATAAAGCCATGCTGTTTAATTCCATCGGCAGGTATGAAGAAGCGGAGAGAATTTTGAATGAATCCCTGGCCATTGCCAAAAAAAGCCTTGGGGAAAATACTTCAAGATACCAAAAACTGATGATCAATAAAGCCCTTCTCCTGCAGGATCTCGGCCGGAATGAGGAAGCCGAAATTATTTACAAAGATGCGATCCAGCTAAAGGAAAGAAGACTGGGCAGGAACCACCCGGATTATGCCCAGATGCTGATGGGCCTGGCTGCGCTTTATGTGCAAATGGACAGGCCTGAAGAAGTGAAGGATCTGCTGCTGGATGCCGCAGAGATATACAAGGCCAAATTCGGTGACCAAAGCCTTCCGTATGCATCGGCGATCAGCAACCTGGCCAGCTTTTATCAGTTCCAGGGCAAGTATACCGATGCCGCACCCCTCCTTGAGAACGCCCTGAAAGTCAGGAGCGAGTCGCTTGGTGAGGATAACCCCCTCTTGGCCGAATCGGAAGAATCGATGGCTATAAATTATTGGAAAGCCGGCGATCTCGAAAAAGCAAAACAGTATTATTCTTCCGTTCTCGGGAAAACTCTCGGATTTATCGATACTTATTTCCCGCCCATGAGTGAAGCGGAAAAAACCAGGTACTGGGATGTCCTCCAACCCAGGTTCCAGCGATTTTATTCTTTTGTAGGCGATAATTTCGAAAAAGATCCCGGACTTCTCGAACAGGCATTTGCAGTGCGGCTTTCAACAAAAGCCCTATTGCTAAACGCTACTTCAAAGGTCAGGTTGCTGATCCTGGGCAGCAACGACAAAGCGCTTATCGATGATTACCTGAAATGGCTCGATCAGAAGGAAATGCTGTCGCGATATTATGCACTTTCGAAGGAGGAGATAGCCGAAGATAAGATTAATCTCGATTCCATGGAACGGGCGGCAAACAGCCTTGAGAGATCATTGTCGGAAAGGTCATCGGCATTTACATCCGGATACTCCAGGAATCAGGTAACTGTTGCGAACGCAGCCGCACAGCTTGAAGCCGGCGAAGCCCTTGTTGAAATTATTCAATACCAGCATTTCGACAATAAATTCACACCCGATTCATATTACATGGCATTGACCATTGACAGGGACCATCCTTCTTCGCCGAAAGGAGTATTGCTTAAAAATGGAAATGAGCTTGAGGCCAGGTATTTTAATTACTATAAAAATTCGATCCGGCTTAAATCAAAGGATGAGTTTTCCTTTAAAATGTTCTGGGAGCCGGTGGAACGTACGGCCAGTGATAAAAACGTCATTTACGTTTCTCCCGATGGGATTTATAACCAGGTGAATATCAATACATTTATAAAACCCGATGGCAGTTACATCATCGATTCAAGGAATATCATTATCCTGGGCAGTTCGCGGGATATATTGGAAGTGAAAAAGACCATGAAACAGGGAACCGTTGAATCTTCAGGCTCAACGGCATTCCTTCTGGGTTACCCCGTTTACGGCGACGATAAAAAACTTGCGCCTTTGCCTGGTACAAAAACTGAAGTCGAAAATATCAATAAGATCCTGGGCGCCGGTAAATTCAGGACTTCCATGTTTATGCAGGACCAGGCCCTTGAACAAAATGTAAAAAAGATCGACAATCCGCGACTGATGCATATCGCTACCCATGGATTCTTCCTAAGGGATGTTGACAAGCTCTCCGGCGAAAAAGTTTTCGGTGTCCGGTCCGATAAAGCAAAGGATAATCCCTTGCTCAGGAGCGGTCTTTTCCTTTCAGGCTCCGCCTCTTCGATGGACGGCCGGAATACGAGCGAATTAAACAATGAAGATGATGGCATTCTGACAGCTTATGAAGCGATGAACCTCAATATTGACCGGACGGATATTGTCGTATTAAGCGCCTGTGAGACCGGCCTGGGCGATGTAAAGTCAGGAGAAGGTGTATACGGCCTGCAGCGCGCATTTTTTGTTGCCGGATCAGGGGCTGTGGTTATGAGCCTGTGGAAGGTAAATGATGAAGCCACCCAACTGCTGATGACCAGGTTTTATTCCGAGTGGGTAAAGACCGGGAATAAACTGGCTGCTTTCAGGACCGCCCAGCTCTCATTGAAACAAAGTATGAAAGACCCTTATTTCTGGGGAGCCTTTGTTATGATCGGCGCCTGATCATGGAACCGGAGATAGAACGGAAATTCCTTTTAAATCTATGCGACCTGCCGGTCAATATCGATTCGCTGGAACATGTCGTTATTGAGCAGGGATACATATTTTGGAACGAAACCGGAGATGAATCGCGGCTCAGAAAATCGGCAGAAAGGTATCTGCTGTCATTCAAAACCGGCTCCGGTGTTTCCAGAACCGAAACGGAAATCGAGTTAACCAGGGTCCAGTTCGACCGCCTGTGGCCGATGACCGAAGGACGGCGACTTCAAAAGACCCGTTACTTTCTGAAAGATCATGATCATCTGATCGAGATCGATGTTTATGCAGGGAAAGCCTGTGGATTAACGGTGGCGGAAGTTGAATTCAATAATGTTGGCGATTATAAGTCCTTTATTCCCCCGGCCTGGTTCGGCAGGGAAATATCGCAGGACGAAGCTTTCCGGAACAGGAACCTCGCAACAGAATAAGACAATATGGATAAGCCGCATTGTTAATAAAAGATTTGGATGAGGTATTTTTACAGATACCCAACTGGTAAATAACTTTTTAATAATGAAAAACTCAACACCTGGCTTTATCGCCGCAATGTTTTTGCTGTCATTATTGCTGACGAATTTTTATGGCTGCAAAACGAATGCGTCGAATGATCCGTTCCATTTTTTTGAGGAGACGAAGTTCACGATCCGCAGGGGCACAAATATCAGCCACTGGCTTTCACAGAGTCCGCGTAGGGGACCTGAACGGGAAAAT
>DATDPY010000160.1:0-10489 GCA_035292565.1 Cyclobacteriaceae bacterium
CGGTGATGATGATCATCGGGGAAAATGACGGTTCGGTTCCGTTCAGCTTAAGCCTTGAACAATCCAGGATGCTGCAACGGCCGTATGTTCTTACCCTAAAGGAAACCGGCCATATGGGGATGTATGAACGGCCGGCCGAAACCCTGCATTTCGTACAGAATTTTCTGAACGTATGCTAAAAAAAAATCCCGCAAGAGCGGGATTTTTTTTGCTTCAATTAATTATATTTTATTCCTGAACGATGACTTCTATTTTAATGTAATCTCCTTCATTGAAGGTCCCCATTTGCTCGAGTACAAGTAATACGCCTTTCTTGCTGCCGACGTCTTTGCCAGCGTCGGTTTGGAATGCAATGACATCGCCTGCGATAAGGCCGGATATGATATTGCCTTCATCGGCGCCTGCAGCAAAGACTTCATCGATATCCGCTTCTGTTGATAATTCGCTGAACGCACTTGCATCCAACGTTGTCGATTTGAACAGGATGTCATTTTTAACCGACCAAGTGGATACCTGTGCGGCAAATACAGTTGATTCATAACCAGCTGGGGAAGCCAGGCTTGCCTCATCCGTTACTCCATAATAATATCCGAAATCGATGTCATCGGAAATAACTTCCGAGCTGGCATTGACCTCAGCCGGTGAATAAGTCAACCCGGTATTGGTGGAGAAAAATGATTCGGCTGATTTGTCTCCAAGAGGTGCATAGAGTAATACCTCTGTAAACCTGTTTGCCGGCGGCGAATTGGTAATAATGGTTACTTGTTCCGTTGCACCTGCCGTTCCGGTTTCTTCCAAGTCGAAAGTCAGCACGACGGTTTCTCCGACTTCTTCAGCAAGGAGCGTGTAAGTAAATGTAAACGTTTCGGTATTATCACCATTCGTATCATTCACTGTTTCAATAACTGTTGGTGTGCCGGTTCCGACTGTTTTATCAATTTTCAGAGATACAAAGCCGGCAGGCGCGGTTGCAACAACCTGAATGCTCTTAACATCCCCGGGCACTCCGGTGAAGGAGGCAGAATCCGGAGTTAATACAAGGCTGGCAGGGTCGAGTACCGGCTCATCTTCTTTACAGGACGAGAGAAAGACAGTAAATGCCATGACCCCTAGTCCAAGAAATAATAATAGCGTTTTCTTCATTGTCTTTAAAATTATAATTTGGGCAAAGATAATTATTATTTAAATATTAGGGCGAATTAACAACGAAACCCCAATTCGGAAAGTATTGGGTTTTCAAAATTAACCCGCAGATATAAACAGGATAAAATTGTCCGCTAAAGATTCAATGGGGCATTCAGGAAGGGTAGTCAGAAAAAAATTCTTGTGCAAGATAATCAAATTACTGTTCGATTTTATTCTAAAATGAATTTTTAATTTATGAATAAGATTTGAAACAATACAATTTTCCATATATTTGTTTTGGGATTAAAAAAGCCTTTTCTGGCTGATACACAGGGAATATGACTTCATATCTTTACCTGGACGAGTGGAATGCCATTGGCAAACCGCTGGCTATGGCTGTAATCGCTGCAGGATTTCTGGTGGTTTTATATCACTTCCTTCGCCTGTTACTGACATCCGATTTAAAGAAAAGGTATGACTACATCAATAAAAACGAAATCAAAACCCTTTGGATCGGCTTCCTGTTCATGATCATCGGCCTTGCCATTTTCACCAACACGCTGGTCAGGGAAGGCGAGATTATCTGGCTGCTCGTGAGGATATTTGTCACCATCATGATGGGCCTGATCGTGGCCGTCATCATTTCAAACCTGTTGAAGTTCTATTATCCCTTTTATGTGGAAAAGCGACTCAGGAAACTCCGGTATACACCCAGGGTATCACCCAAGACCGGAAAACCGATGAAGCTCCTCAGCGAAGAAGAGGAAGATGTATACCTCGACGAGGGGATGCAGGCAGAGGAAAACGTATTTTCGGTTGACTATGATGTATGGATCGATGAGGAAACCGGATTCACTAAAATTGAAAAATATGCCGGCCACCTGGTAGCGCTCCAATGCCCTGAATGCAGTTACCAGACACTTAAGGTGGTTAAAGAAGAGATCCTCGAATCGCCTACCGAAAACGAAGAAGGCGAACTGATGAAATTTTTTAAATGCGATTATTGCGGCTACAAGGAAAGAAAGGCCTTCCGAATTGCACGACTCAAAAAAGTTGCAGGTTTGAATAAATCCAGCAGCACTTTAAGTACCTGAATTGCACCCGGTCGAAGCATCTGCTGCGACCGGAACAAATGCTACGACCAGCTTGTAAATTAATGATCGCCGGAAGCAGAAAGGTCATGCAGTCCAGGACTTACACGGCTGCCGGATGAAGTGAGTTCATAGGTACCGCACATGCTTGCCTTTACGATAACATCATATTCCCAGGTCCTGTCGTTTCCGCCGGGACCAAACTGTTCTTCTGCATAGAATGTATAGGTGCCCGGAGTCAGCGTTGCCGTTACGCATCCCTGGGATTCGCATTGGGGTTCTTCGGAAAAAAATTGACTAACCGTCCCTTTATAATTCCCGTCAATATATACGTCGATGGGAGGGCCGTCGAAACTCGACCAGAACATTACCTTTCCGTCAACCACGGTATCATCGGCCAGTAGCGGATCGCAGGATTCAATCAGGCTGACAAGGATGAATAAGATTACCGTAAGAAGGTATCGATTTATGCCGAATTTCATGGTATGGTCCATTAACGATTAATTTACAGCAAATATTTTACCAATTTTAAAAAAAGAGGAACGCCTTTGCGTTCCTCCAAACCAACCTTAACATTATGAAGAGAGTGTTAGCGGGAAAGTTGATATATATGAGTGTTGTTAATCTCCGCCAGGAAATCGCTTTTAGCCATCAGGTTCTTTAATTTCCGGTCTTTTTTATCAGGGGATTCGTAAACCAGATTTAAATCTTTGTCAAATACCTGGAATTTTTCCGGGAATTCAATCACAGGTCCAGCCGTTTGCTGAAAATAGGATTCCGCTTTCGCCAGTTCCTTCTTATCAGCCCCGTCCCTGCCTGTATCTGCCCAAACATGCCCCACTGTCGCCAGTGTGAAAATCGCCACCGCAACGATAAAAGCCAGGATATATAATTTGTGCCTGTTCATACCTTAACTTTTCGGTTCTGAAATTAAAGGGGCCAACTTCTATGCCATTTAAAATAAATAGCTGATTTTCAATAATTTGTGAGTTAAAAATGGTAAATTATATTCAAATAATTGTTCATAAATGGACAGTTTCATGGCCGGATCTGTACCATGCATCTTGTTTAATTATAATAAATTCGCTAGCTAAACTTTTTAATCTATGACTCATTTCAGGTTTATAAATTTCGGAATCCTGTTCTTCATATTAATACCGGGGACTTCCTGCCGGAAGATATTTCCTCCCGGGAAAGATAATTTTGGCAATAACTCCCTCATCTCCATTTCTCCCGCAAACCTGAAAGCCGGGACTTCAACCGTAGTCGAAATTACATTCAGAGTTCCCGAAGGAGGCATTGAGGATGGTGGCAGCATCCTGCTTCCTTTTTATATGAAACCATGGAACGGACTCATTCGGGGGATCTCGAATGATAAAAAAACAAATTCCCTTGTGGCGGCTGACAGAAGCGACGGGGGAAAGCTCGAGATTATGAATATTCCGGTGAACAAGGATTTCGATATTATTTCCAATCTCCAAATATTTATTCGCGGCAAACGAATGGAAGGCGGGGAGAAAATTTTCATCAGGTTTGGAACTTTCGGCCAGAATGTAGTTGTCCAGCGCAAGCAGGTTTCCTTCTACTTCGAAGCGGAGCTTGATGCCGAAGGAAAAGGCGTCTTTCACAGGCTGGTTCCTCCTTATATTCCGGTCGTTGAATCAGAACCGGCAAGCCTTCACCTGACAGCGCCTTCCCATGTAAAAGCCGGTGAAGAGTTCAAGGTGGTGGCCTATGCGGAAGACGAGTTTCATAATGTCTGTGAAAATTACAAGGGATATTTTACACTTCGTACGTTTGACGATAATTCCGGGGAAAGCCTTGGATACCGGATGCGGACATGGACGCAACATGAAGATCTCAACAGGAATGAAATTCCATACGTATTTGAAAAAACCGGGACCTATTATATTCAGGCAACCGATAGGGAGAATAATCTAATCGCAATAAGCAACCCCGTGAAGGTTTTTAATGATATGCCGGAATTCAGGATCTTTTGGGGGGAAATTCACGTCCATTCACAGTTGAGCGATGGAAGAGGAGAATTACAAGACCTTTACCGTGATGGCTACGCGCGTGGGTTAGATTTTACGGCCATTACAGACCATGGGTTTGGCCGTGGCAACCGTGGAAGCCTTGAAGAAAGAATTACGGAGATCTGCGTCGAATCGGACAGATTCAACAGGCCGGGGAAATATATAACCATTCCGGCAGGTGAAACCCATTATTTCCCAATTATGCATATGAACTTTTATTTCGACCGAAGCGATACCAGTCACATCCTGTCGTTGCTCAGGGAAGTGAACCAGGCCACAGAAGACGGGCTGGGGAAAATATGGCAGAACATGCCGGATGAGAATCTCAGTTTGGAAGCCCAGCTTTATTGGGATGTTTTCAGACAGCAGCAGTATTCAACGAATACCCTCGCATTCCCGCATCATACCATGTGGCTGGGAATTAAGCCATTTCTTGATCCGGAACGAATGAGGGTTATCGAAATTTTTTCCATTCACGGGTCCTCCGAGTTTAGGATCCAGGACATCATTCCCCAGCCGCTGCGAATGAAGGCCGACAGGATCGCGGGCAATCAGGACCGGAAATTTCCAGTTATAGAGCTCCTGAATGAAGGCATGCACCTGGGATTTGCAGGCGGCTCCGACAATCATGACGGACAGACAGGTTTTAACGCGATCACAGCCATTTATTCCAATGAACTCAGCAGGAAAGCAATCATCGACGCCCTGTATGATCAACGCTGCTATGCCACAAGTGCAAACCGGACACTGATCGACATAAACAAGAAAGACTCCATTTACCATTGTACTGTAAATGGCGATGGAAAAATAGACCTCGTCGAGATTGTCGCTGATGGGACGGTTGTGTACAGGAATGAAGCGATAGACGAAAGCAGGGTTGAATTTGACTGGGAGCCCATCAATCCGGATTCAGAATATTTCTATCTTCGGGTTACCCTCGATGGTGGGCATGAGGCTGCCTGGAGCAGCCCGGTATGGCTTGATTGACGATATTAGATATCTAATATCTTATATCAAATATCAGAAAGGGGTATTATGAAACCACCCAGGTTGTTTTTTCTTCGACTGGGCTCCGCTTGCCTTCGGGAATTTTTTTCGGCACGCCGATATAGAAGAATCCCAGGAGCCTGTCTCTGGGGCCGAGGCTGAAGAATTCCCTGGCTTCTTCCATATAGGTAATCCCGCCGGAACCCCAATAGCATCCCACACCGAAGGCCGTTGCCGTAAGATACATATTCTGCACAGCGCAAGCAACGGATTCGATTTCCTCTATTTCCGGAACAGTTTCCTTAGGGTCACGTTTCATTCCGATAGCAATGATATGCGACGCCCTCAGGGGCTTGGTTTGCAGATCATTATATTTTTCTTCTCTGAAATCACCGGCCCTCGTGCTTACTTCCCGGTAAAGCCTTGACTGGAATTCAGCCAGCTTTTTAAGTCCGTCTCCTTTGAAAACGACGAACCTCCATGGCTCCGTTTTCTTGTGGGTTGGAGCCCAGTTTGCATTCGCCAGCATTTGGTGTACAATACCGTCATCGATTGTTTCTCCCGTAAACATGTTCGGGAGGACCGACCGGCGATTCATGATGATCTTATTTAATTCGTGCAGGTTATAAACTCCATTCATATTTCCGTTCGCAATAATCAATTCATGAGAAGATTTAAAGTTAAAGGATAATCTACAGAATTCCCTTCACCCGGGAAAGCATACATATCGTGACGGCAATTGTTATTTTTTCCCGGGAAACCCTGATATTAAAGATCAAATTTCTGTAATCTTGCAAGTTCTTTAAGGAAATGGTGAAATTTAATGCATCTTTTTAAAAAAATTTAAAACAGGAATCCCAATGAGACAGCGGTTATTACGCGAAGGGGCCAGGGAGCTGAGTTACGAGATCAGGGAAATCGTTAAAAAGGCAAGGCAGATCGAAAAGCTGGGTCAGAGGATTTATTGGGAAAATATCGGGGACCCTATCCAGAAGAACAATAAATTACCGGGCTGGATCAAGGATATCATCGTATCCCTGATCAGCGAAGACCAATCGTACGGGTACAGTGATTCCAAGGGAATGCCGGAAACCAGGGAATTTCTTTCCGGCCTGAACAACCAGAGAGGCGGAGCAAGGATAACCGCTGAGGACATTCTTTTTTTTAACGGGCTGGGCGATGCCATCGGGAAGCTTTACCAGTACCTCATACCGAGCTCGAGGGTGATTGGTACGTCGCCGGCATATTCAACCCATTCATCTGCAGAGGCCGCCCATGCCAATACCCATCCGTTGACGTACAACCTGAACCCCGCCGATAACTGGTATCCCGATATGGATGATCTGTACATGAAGGTGAAATACAATCCCAACATCGTCGGTATCCTCATCATAAATCCGGATAATCCAACCGGGATGGTATATCCTTTGCCGATACTTCGCAGGTTTGTAGAAATAGCCAGGGAATTTAATCTCTTCCTTATCGCCGATGAAATATACCTGAATGTCACTTATAACGGCGCAATATCCCATGCCCTCTCGGAATATATTGAAGAACTTCCGGGGATTTCCCTGAAGGGAATATCCAAAGAATTTCCCTGGCCGGGTTCACGGTGCGGCTGGATGGAATTTTATAACCGTCATTCGAAAAAAGAATTCCATAAGCTCTGTTCAACGCTGGAAAATGCTAAAATGATCGAAGTGAGCGCCACCAGGCTTCCCCAGCTCACAATCCCCCGCATCATGGGTGACCGGCGGTATAAAGAATATATAAGATCCAACAACGAAAAGATCGGAAGAAGGGCAAAGATCATTGCCGGCAAATTAGCCCCGGTCAAGCAAATCATGTTCAACGAGACTTTCGGGGCATTCTATAATACCATCGTATTCCGGAATGGCGTGCTTACTTTCAACCAGTCGATGAAAATTGAAAACACCGGGATCAGGAATCTGATTGAGACCTGGGTCAACGAAGAAAAAGTGAATTTCGACAAGCGGTTCGTCTATTACCTTCTCGGCGCCAAAGGTGTTTGCGTCGTTCCCTTATCTTCATTTTCTTCCGATCTTCTGGGATTCAGGGTAACTCTCCTCGAGGAAGACGAAGAGATCCTCAATGAAACGTTTAACAGGATCGGCGATGGTTTGAGGGAATATTTTTCGTCGGTTGGCGGGAAGAGGTGAAGCGGAGATGGGGCCGAGCGTCAAAAAATTTTCCTGTGAAAAATTTTAGCGAGGAGCCAGCTTGCAGGGAAGATTACATTACAAAGATGTATAATTTGGGAGAAGCGGTGAAATGGGAAAGCTGAAACGTGGAGAAGTGGAGAAGTGGAGACGTGGAGACGTGGAGATGTGGAGAAGCGGAGAAGGGGAACATTTACAAACCCTGGAGAGTTCATTAAGGAACCATCAAATCAACGAATCAACGAATCAACGAGTGAGCAGACGCCCAGATGTGAGCGGGAATCAATAAATCGTGATCGGTGAATCTTAAAAACCAGTATATCTTAGCTTATTCTTCACCGGGTTTGCATAAATGGAGAGAATTTTGGTCCTGGCGTCGGGATTATCAAGATGGCTGTCTGAAAGCCTTTTTTCAATATAAGATTTAAAAACATCCTGGTCTTCACCCGAATAAAGGTCGGAGTGATTTTCACGGTTCAGCAATAAATCATAAGCAATATAATTGGAAGGCCAGAGCCTGATATTGGTCTGGATCTGTTCGTCGATAAGCGCGGCGAGTGCCTGAAACTGCACCCTCTGCGATTCATGCTGAACGATTTGGTCGAATTCTTCGTCGATAAT
Organism: Cyclobacteriaceae bacterium; assembly: GCA_035292565.1. GTDB lineage: Bacteria > Bacteroidota > Bacteroidia > Cytophagales > Cyclobacteriaceae > DATDPY01. The sequence continues at coordinate 8,041 of DATDPY010000160.1, forward strand.
TTTCCCGATGGTGGCGTGGATCCGGCCTTTATTTCCGCGGAGTCCCATACTCATGCTGATCACATCGTCCTCCGGCGATTTCCGGTAATGTTTATTCTTTTCCTTTTCGATCAGTTCCCTGACCTTCAGGATATCGCAAGGATCGAATTCGTAGGAAATGGAGACAGGAATAATATTGAGGGATTTTAAATATTCAAACGAGTCTTCATCGCCGCCATAAGCCAGCATTTTCAGGAGACTTACCTGGGTGACATCGTTGCCGTCCTTAGCCCTGCCTTCCCGCTGGGCGATCCAAACGGATTCCCTGTCATCGAGAAGCGATTTCCTGATAAAATTCGAAAGGCGCTGCGAAATATAATAACCGTGCTTAAAGGAAGTGTTGCGGTGAACGATAAAACTCTTGTTCAGCCTTGCCACGGTGCGGATCCATTCATTATGGAGCAGGTTATCCCCGATGGCGATCTTGGTCGTGTTGAATCCCTTTTCAAACAGGAGGACATTCAGGATCGACGGATCGAGTACGATGTCGTGGTGGTTTGAAATAAACAAGTAAGCTTTCCCTTTTTCCAGGATTTCAAATCCAATGCAGGAGATCTCTGAAGAGCTTTTTCCCAGGATCTTTTTTAAAACGATATAGGTAACCTTTTCCTGGAATTCCCTCAGGGACCGGATGCCGCTGAATATTTTTTTAATATCCTCAAGGGGCATTTCAGGATAAAAAAGCGAGGCCAGGTTCCGAAAGGACGGGTTCTCCAGGAGTTTCATCAGCACGCCGTTAACCTCCTCGTCCCTGAATGGCCTTATTTCATCAAAATTCCTGACATCAATCATTGAAGAGTTGGCGTAAATTCATATCAAAATTAGCAATCAATCGCGAGATGAAAAGCTATATTGAACTTTTATTGACAACCGGCTGGATTTCAGGATTGAATTGATAGGTGATGATCTTCCCGGATCTCATGACTTCAACAATCCTGTATCCATGGTAATTCGTTCCCCAGCTTCCGCCGAAATGCCCGTCAAAAAAATATTGGAAATTATTCCAGTTTTTCAGACCGTCCTCATTATGCTCGTGCCCGTGAAATACCGCTTTCACATTCGGATATTTCGGGAAGAGGTCCGTGACCGCCGGACAATCGATGCCGTTATCGGTATGGCTGAATTGCGGGATATGCAGGATCACAAATACATTTTCGTATTTTTTATATTTTTCCAGCGATCCGGCCAGGTAACCTGCATCCGCACAAAGGTATTTGCCCTTGATATCGGAGGTGCTTAAAAGTATGAATGCATTCCTGCCGATTTCAAACGTATGATTTTCCGGGATTCCCCAGATTTCCTGCCAGCCGTTATTATCCACCTGGTCATGATTTCCTTTTACAGGGTAATAAGGAACTTCCGCGCCGTCAAAATAATTCTTTACTTCTTTCAACAGACCGGGGTTATCGTGAGTCAGATCGCCATTAATGAAAAAGAGGTCTAACCCGTTATTATTTTTTTCTTCACGGATCCAGCGGACCAGATTTTCGTGGTAAAGTGTATAAGGAGTGCCATCCTGCCCGAAGTGACCATCGGAAGCAATCAGGAACCGGAATTCGATTTTGTCGCCCTGGATGGATCCCGATGCGGGAAAAACTTTAAGCGGCATTACGGCTGCCCCGATCAACGCGGCTGACGACCTTGCCAGGAATTTTCTTCTGTTGATCATATATCTATTTCAGTTTATTTTCCACAATGGTTAAAATTTTTCTTTCGAGGTTCCTTGATGCCTCAATGACTTTTTCAGCCCCGGTAAGGACATTTTTCACATAGGCTTCATCATTTATGCTGCCGCAATTGATGCGAATGTTTAAAAATGCTCCCTCTGCTGAAGCCCTTGCCAGCAAGGCTCCGACACCAATATCAGAAACGGAACTTTTAAGTCCTTTTTCCGCCATGGTTATCAGTATATCCATGGATTCCAGAGATGCCTTCATTACCAGGAAGGGGACCTCGATGGCTTTTTTCACAGATTCGTCCAATGATCTTTTCCTGTGTTCCGCCTCTGCCCCTGTGGTGGCCGGCAGTTTCATGGCTTTCAGTAATTCTTCGAAAGCAAGCGTATCTTCATCCACGAGCTTCAACAGCCGGTCTTTTAGGGCCTGTCCTTTCACCGACCAGTCGGAGAATTCCTCCCAGCGCTCATCCATGCTTTTCTTATGGGCGGTTATATTGGCTACCATGGAACCTAGCGAGACGGCGAGGGCCCCTGCGTAGGCAGCAGCCGATCCTCCCCCCGGGGCGGGCGACTCTGAAGAGGTTAAGTCCGCAAATTGCTTCAGGGTAAGTCCCGACAGTTTTTGCCTGTGATCCTCCCTGAGCAAATATTCAATTATTCTTTCTTCGGGTTTAAACGGCGCAAGTTCGTTCAGGCCCAGGGAACGCACGGCTGTCCGGACCAGTTCCTCTT
>DATDPY010000161.1:0-15662 GCA_035292565.1 Cyclobacteriaceae bacterium
GGATGCCGCCCATAAAGCCAAGGACAAAAACCTGTCGGTGGTTTCCGGTTTTTGCTGGAGATATCATACGCCCAAACGGGAAACGTTCAGCCGAATCCTTAAAGGAGATATCGGGACTGTACAGAGTGTTTATACAACCTATAATACCGGTGAACTCTGGTCCAGGCCTTGGCAGTCAGGCTGGTCCGATATGGAGAAAAAAATGAGAAATTGGCTTTATTATAACTACCTGTCAGGCGACCATATTGTTGAGCAGGCAATACACAGTATCGATATGGGGTCATGGGCGCTGGGCGATGCAAAACCAATCCGTGCCACCGGGACCGGCGGCAGACAGGTAAGGACCGAAGAGATTTTCGGAAACATCTATGATCATTTTGCCATTGTCTATGAATACGAGAACGGGGTTAAGGCCTTTCATTTCAGCCGACAGCAAAAAGGTTGTTCCAGGGATTATTCCTGCGAAGCCTTCGGTACAGAAGGAAGATGCATCGTTGACGTAAACCATCCCGGTCAGCTCCACGAAATTACCGGGGCGAACCCATGGAAATACCGCGGTGAAGGCAACGATATGTACCAGCAGGAACATGATGAACTGTTTGCATCCATCCGTAATGGCAAGCTTATGAACGACGGCGACTGGATGGTACAGAGCAGCGTGCTCGCAGTGATGGGAAGAATGGTGGCTTACACGGGTCAGACCATTACCTATGATGAAGCATTAAATTCCCAGGAAAAACTCGGCCCCGATCCTGACAAGTATAATTGGGACCTGAAGATCGAAATGCCCCCGGTTGCCTTGCCGGGTAAAACCAAATTCATCTGAAAATGAACAGAAAGGATTTCATTAAAAAAAGTGTAGGGGCCCTCGCTTTAGCTTCATTGGCTCCCTCGGCCATCGGGAAGGGATTTGCAGCCGGCAAAAGAAAAATTGCAAAACCTGCCATAAAGCTGGCTTTGAAATTCAGCATGGTCAAGGCCGATAACATGTCGGTCCTGGAAAAGTTCCGGATGCTGAAAGATATTGGATACGATGGAGTGGAATTGGACAGCCCGAACGACCTGAACAATAAAGAAATTGTTGAAGCGCGCGACAAGACAGGCCTTGAAATACCAGGTGTGGTTTGTTCCAAACACTGGAGCTCACCTTTGTCATCAGCAGATCCGAAGGTGAGAGCGGAATGCGTTGAAGCCATGAAAACGGCTTTCCTGGATTGCAAAGAATATGGAGGGACTTCGGTGCTGCTGGTCCCTGCCGTAGTCAACCAGGAAACCAATTATGAGGATGCCTATAAAAGATCGCAGGTTGAAATCAGAAAATTGCTCCCGTTTGCCAAACAGTCCGGGATTAATATCGCTATTGAGAATGTATGGAATAATTTCCTGTTGAGCCCGCTGGAAGCCGCAAGGTATACGGATGATTTCAACGATCCCATGATTGGATGGCATTTCGATATTGGCAACATTGTCAGGTACGGCTGGCCGGAGCACTGGATCCGGATTTTGAATAAGAGGATATTAAAGCTTGATGTAAAGGAATTCAGCAGGAAGAAAGAGAGTGAAGAAGGAGTGTGGAAGGGATTTGATGCCGAGCTCACCGAGGGAGATAATAACTGGCCTGAGGTGCTGAAGGCCCTCGATGAAATCGGGTACAGCGGGTGGGCCGCGGCAGAAGTTGAAGGCGGCGATCGGACAAGGCTAGACCATGTGTTCCAGGGAATGCGCAAAATATTCAGATCGTAATCCGAAAGTGCGGTTGCAGCATGTACTGTGATCACATTGCGTTTTAAATAAGCTCAATCAGCGTTATGCAGGGTATCTGACAATAAACCTGCATACATTTACCAGTGATGACCCTCTATCAAAAAGTCCGCTCCGTCGAAAGGCTTTTTAAGGAATTGGACAGCCAGGTCGCAACCTTCCAGGCAAAGTCGGGCCTGCATTGCATTCCAGGCTGCGGGAAATGCTGCTTTAAGCCGGATATCGAGGCGACCATCCTGGAATTGCTTCCCCTGGCATATCATTTTTACAAAGCCGGAATTATCGATGAGGTTTATGAAAAGCTGAAAGAAAACAATTCCGGAATTTGCCATATATTCGTTGCCGTCAGCCCATCAACAGGCAAAGGGTATTGTTCCGAATACCCAAAGCGACCGTTGGTTTGCAGGCTTTTCGGCTTTTCGGCACGGAAAAACAGGTATGGCGTAAACGAGTTGTATACCTGCCGGCTGATTAAAAAAGATCAAAGGAAATTATTCGAGGAGGCTTCGGATGAAATTAACGGGGTGACCAGCGTGCCTATGGTTGCTGAATATTCCCACCGGCTGGCTTCCATTGATCCCACCTTAGGGAGAGAATATTACCCGATGAACGATGCGGCAAAAAGGGCGATCGAAATTGTAATATCATATTATGCTTACCGGGTTTATTCCAGGCGTTGAAAATGAAAAGAAAATTTCTGATTGAATAGTCGCAGAATTTGTTACAACCCGGATTGAATGCTTATATCCAACCCGCTACCCATTGATGGAAATATCCAAGGGCCTTCGTAATGATATCCTCCCTCGACAGGATCTTTGACCATTAATAACGGAGTATCCAGGTCGAGATGTTCGATGATACCCAATCCTGACACAAGGGCGAGGGAGCAGCCCATGGCTATCCGGGTTTCAATCATCCCGCCTATCATCAGCTTCAATCCCATGGAATGTGCGGTAACGGCAATATCAATAGCCTCAAACAACCCGGTTTTCATGATCTTCAGATTTATTATGTCGGCCGCCCGCTTACTTATGATTTCCCGGAGTTCGGGAAGAGAAGCTGCCGATTCATCAGCCGCCACAGGAATGGAGATGGAATTCCTGACCCTGGCCATTCCATCAATATCTTTTTTATTTACAGGTTGTTCGAACATGATTACCGGCACCTCATTACCCTGCAATGCCGTTGCAAACTGAATTGCTTCGTCAGGAGTAAAACCCTGGTTGGCATCAATGATGAACCTGGAGCCCGGCCATTCATTGAAAATTGTATTGATCAACCTGGATTCCTTGTGTGCATCCACGCCCACCTTGATCTTGAATTTCCGGAAACCCAGGGAGTGCCAGTGCCTGGCCAGTTCCATTGATCGTTCAAATGAAAGGATCGGAATGGTAATATCGGTTTCAAACGGACCCGTTTCCCTTCCGCCCCAGAAAGTGCCCAGGCTGATTCCGAGGGATCTGCACAATGCATCTATGATCGCCGTTTCGAATCCGCACCTCACGGCGGTATTGCCTGGCGTGGCTTCCCTGATCTCATGGACAATTTTTTTGAAACCTGATACTTCTTTTCCGGTTATGATCGCAGCAACTTCTTTTGACAGCCTCATGCAATTCTCCCGGTCGGCCCCGGCCAGTTCCGGAAATGGGGTGATCTCTCCATAGCCGGGAGTTCCTTCCTGAAGCCTGATCTCAACGAAAATATTCCGGACCATCCTCACCTCGCCCTGGGAAATGACAAAATGATCGGTGAGAGGGATATCGACAGGAATAAGGCTTACAGACATAATTGTTCTTGGGAGCATACGAATTTCAGAATGGATATTTTTTTGATCGGTTATGTAAATATAGATAAATAAGGATTTCCTTCTGCAGTTACCATATTACAATATGAATTGAGCAAAGAGGACACGGATTCATTTATTGAAGTTATCTTTACGACCTGAAATATTTTTAACTGTCTTTCAGATTAACCAAGGATTAATTCCGAGCGGATCATCTCAATGAGGCTGATGAAATATATACTTCTCGCAGCATACCTTATGACAGGCTGCAAAGATCAGCGATCAGGCGGAAAGGGAGAGGCGGACCGGGTCAGGGTTGGAGTATTGAACGGACCTGCAGCCGTAAGTATCGTTCAAATGATGGAACGCGGCAAACTGACGGCTGGAGAAATTCCCATTGAATTCATCATCAGAAGCGAGCCAGGCCAAATCCAGTCACTGATGTTTCATGAAGAAGTCGATTTTGCTTTCCTTCCGAGCACCACTGCCGCCATTTTATATAATAGCGGGTTCAATTACCAGGCGATTGTTGTGCCGTTATGGGGATCCATGTACCTTGTCGGGAGCGATCCTGCAATAACGACGGTCAGGGATCTTAGGGGGAAATCCGTTGGCCAGATGGGACGAGGAGTTGTACCGGATATCGTTTTACGCTATATCCTCATTCAAAGTGGGCTTGAACCGGATGAGGATGTAAGGATTGATTATAATTTCCCGTCACATATTGAACTGGCAAGTGCAGTGAAAGCAGGAATTACCTCCCTGGGTGTCCTTTCCGAGCCCCAGGTGAGCCTGATAATAAATCAAAACCCCCGTTTGGGCGTGATGCTTGACCTTACCCGGGAATGGTGTCAGGTAACCGGGGACTCGATCCCGTTTGCCCAGACCGTGATGATGGTCGGCAATACATTTTCAAGGAACAATTCCCGGATCGTGGATCAATTCCTGGAAGATTTCAGGAAAAACATCGAATGGATCAATATGAATCCGGCTGGGGCTGCAGCATTGATCGTGAAGCACAGGATTATTCCCGACAGTATCGCTGCGAAGGCCTGTATTCCCCGATGTAACTTGCGATATAAATTCGCTGCTGACGAAAAAAAGGGGGTCATGGATTTTTACAAGGTTTTATTTAATTTGAACATGGACGCAGTCGGAGGGAGAATACCCGATGAAAACTTCTTTTACACGAAATAAATATTTCACTGCCGGATCGGTTGTCTTCATGCTGGCAGTATGGAAAGTACTTTCCATGATTATGAAGTCATCATACCTGCTCCCCCCGCCGGAAGAAGTGGCTATTGACCTATATACAATCATTTTTTCTGAGGATTTCATTTATGCAGTTTCGGCGACTGTTGCCCGGGGCTTATTCGGATTCATCATTGCCCTGGTCGTGGCAATAATCACAGGGATATTCGCCGGCACTTCACCGAATGTTTTTTCATTTCTTAAGCCAATCCTCGTGGTACTCAGGTCTACACCCGTTATCGCCTTCATTCTCCTCGCGCTTATCTGGTTTTCGAACCAGTGGGTGCCGGTATTTATCGCCATAATTACCATGTATCCTGTAATATGCCTGAACGTGATCGAAGGAGTAAAGGAGGTTGATAAAAGGCTGATCGAAATGGCAGGCATTTATCGTATTGAAAAATCCAGGATATACAGGGAGCTATACGTTCCCTCAATAATTCCATTCCTTTTCAGCGGAATGTCGACCGCATTCGGCTTTGGCTGGAAGGCCATCATCATCGGGGAGGTGCTGAGCCAACCAAAATTTGGAATAGGTACAAGGATAGAATATGCGCATGCCTACCTGCTTGTCGGGAACCTAATCGCCTGGACCATAGCGGCGGTGCTTATAAGCTATTTTTTTGATAAGATAATCGGGTTGTTTGAAAGAAAGATAGTCCGTTGGAAATAAATAAATATTTAAAGCTGGAGCATGTTTCGAAATCCTTCGGGGAATTGAATGTCCTGAATAATTTTTCAGTTGAATTTGTTCCCGGCAGGTTAAACTGCATCCTGGGCCCTTCAGGCTGCGGAAAGACCACCCTGTTAAATCTGATCGCGGGGATAACCGCTCCGGATCAAATGGGAACGAATAATTTTGAAAACAGGAAGATCAGCTATATTTTCCAGGATGATCGATTGCTGCCCTGGAAAACGGTGAAAGATAATATCCGGTTTGTACTTCATATGCATTTCAACGGGGAGGAAATGGAAAACGCAATTGCCCGGTATATCAAACTCATTGAGCTTGAAAATTTCAAAGATTACTACCCTCTCCAACTTAGCGGAGGAATGAAACGGCGCGTTTCGATTGCCAGGGCTTTCAGCTATCCTTCAGAAGTTGTATTGCTTGATGAACCGTTTAAAGGGATTGATATTTCCCTTAAGCAAAGCCTCATGCTTTCCTTAAGGATGCTCTGGGAAAATGAGCACCGTACGCTGATTTATGTCACGCATGATATTGATGAAGCTGTCCTGATGGGTCACAGGATCTATGTTCTCAGTTCGAGGCCTGCCCGCGTGATCGGCCATTTCGATCAGTTTGAAAATTCTGGCCCGGGGAGGGCGCTTAGTCCGTCAGAAAACGAGCTCAAAGAAAAGATCAGAAGACTACTGATTCCGGATTCATAGCGTATACCGATTTCTTTCCTCATAGGCGGCAGTAAACGATGCCTACAGGCGATTTTTCGATTTGTGAATTACTAATAATCGAATCACGCTTCAGGCCACAACCTACACTACAAGAAACTGCTTCAAATAATTCCTGCTTATAATAAGCGACTGTTTGATTAAGTCATCAGATCCCTCAAAAGCCCGGTCCTCAACTTCAACACAAACAGGGCCACGATACTTGATTTCAGTCAATGCGGCGAAAAACTCCCTCCATCTGACATCACCCAGTCCCGGTATCTTGGGCGTATGAAATTGCACGGGGTAGCCCATGATCCCGCATTTATTCAGCTTATCCCTGAGGATCCTGGCATCCTTAAGATGGACATGAAAGATCTTTTCCCTAAAGTCATAAACAGGCTGGATTTCATCCATCATCTGCCAGATCATATGGGAAGGATCGTAATTCAGCCCAAACCAGGAACTGGGGATAAAGTCGAACATTTTTTTCCACATATCCGGGGTTGTGGCAAGATTCTTACCGCCCGGCCATTCATCGTGGGTAAAGATCATCGGGCAGTTTTCTATCCCGATCTTTATTTTCTTCAGCTCGGCATATTGAACGACCGGCGGCCAGGTTTCCTTGAATCTTTCGAAATTATCCTCGACGGTCCTGGAAGGGTCGCGCCCGATGAAAGTATTTATCACAGCTACGCCGAGCCGGGAAGCAGCATCGATGACCTTTTTAATATGTTCTATATAATATTCTGATACTGATCTGTCAGGATCCAGGGGATTGGGATAATAACCAAGTCCGGAAATAAATACTCCATATTTTTCCGTGAGTTTTTTGATGGCCTCAATTTTCGGACCGTCAAGTTCGTTAACATTAATGTGCGTTACACCTGCATACCTCCGGTTGGCGGCCCCCGAAGGCCAGCACATGACCTCAACGCATTTGAATTTTTCCTGTGAGGCAAATGCGAATACATCTTCAATGGGTTTGTCGCCCATGATAGCGCTTACAAATCCAAGCTGTTGCATATATTTGGAATTATTTTTTAATTACACGATATTAAATAATTCCTGCGGATCGGCAAAATACAGATAACAGGGGTGGTACTTAGATTATTATTTTTTATAAATACCCGGAATATGAATGTCAAATCGATCTTTTTTATTTTTTTAGCCGTTACTCAAATCAATATCCTCTTTGCGCAGGATTATTTCATTACCTCAAGAGATCCCTCCGCGCCGATTGAACTGCCTTACGACCGTTTTATTCAACCGGCGGGAAAACAGATATTATTCGGCGATAACGAGCTTGAGAACCATGCCCTTGATTGCGCTATCTCGCCGGATGGTTTTTGGCTGGCCGTCCAGGAGCGCAGCAGTATAGTGATCATCAGCATCAATGAGCCGAAAATAGTTTTTACCTACTTCTTAAAGGATTTCCCCGGAGTTGAGGGATTGATGAATAATTTCTCAGGAATCACCTGGTACAATTTTGAGAATAATTTACACCTGTTATGGAGTGCGTCCGGCACCAGGAACGATCAATCCTGTGTGATCCAGGCTGCCTGGGATGGTAAGAAACTGGAAATTGTGGATTATTTCAAATTCAATCCCAGGCTGCCTGCACGAAAAGCTATTCCCAATGAGATCCTGATCAACCGGGAATCAGGAAAAGATTTCTTATACACTGTCTTGAACGGGAATGACCAGGTCATCAAGCAGGATATGGGGACCAAGGACACGATATGGGTGAAGCCGGCCGGCATAGCTCCGTATGGAATTGCCAGATCGGGGAGCAAGATCTATATAACCAATTGGGGTGGCGGTATTCCCGATGAAAAAGATAGAAACGTTGCTGCGGCGCCGTGGAGCCTGGCTAAAGTTGATTCACTTACCGGGGCGACCAGGGAAGGTTCTGTCACCGTCCTTGATATGGTTACCGGGAGAAAAATTAAAGACATTGTTGTGGGCTTGCATCCGAACGAAATTATGGCCGATAAAAAAGGAGCTTTTATTTATGTTACCAATTCAAACAGCGATAATGTTTCGGTGATCAGCTCAGCAACGGATGAAGTGGTGGAAACCATATCCGTCAGGCTTGGGGACGACTCCAACAAGTACCTGGGCGATTCTCCCAACGGCATCGGTTTATCCCGGAATGGAAAGGTATTGTACGTTGCCAATGGGCTGGATAACGCGATTGCAGTAATTTCGCTTGGAAGGAATTCGAGTCTGAAAGGTAAAGACTCCGCCAGCATGGTAACTGGTTTTATCCCAACAGGGGCTTACCCATCTTCCGTTGTCCCGACTTTTGATCACCACCTTTTAGTAACTAATCTTGAAGGCGAAGGAGTCGGCATTCCGGCAAAACTAAACAACAGCAATGTCGATTATTATAATGTTCACCATATGCTCACCTCGGTTTCGAAGATACCCTTACCTAACAAAAAAAGTTTGAAGGAATATACCAACCAGGTGATTGCCCATAACCAGTTGAACCGGTTAACGAAGACGGATCTTCCCTCCAGGCAGGGCGTAAAGGCAAAACCTGTTCCGGAAAGGATCGGGGAGCCATCGCTTTTCCGGCATGTACTATATATCATTAAAGAGAACCGTACATACGACCAGGTCCTTGGGGATATGAAAGAAGGAGACGGTGATTCCTCACTCTGCATATTTGGTGAAAAAGTAACACCCAATACCCATAAACTGGCCAGGGAGTTTACGCTCCTCGACGGATTTTATGTATCTGGAAAAAGTTCGGCAGAAGGGCACCAATGGTCTGATGCATCCATTGTTTCCGATTATGTTGAGAAGAATATGAGGTCCTGGCTGCGAAGCTACCCCCATGTCCAGAACGATGCCCTCGTATACAACCCTTCCGGCTTTCTCTGGGATAATGCGCTGCGACATGGAAAATCGGTAAAGATTTATGGTGAAGCCTGCATACCGGTAATGGACCGGAACCTTACATGGAAAGAATTATTTGAAAATTATCAGAATGGCCAGTCCTTCGAGTTTAAAAATGTAACCACACTTGAGCCTGTAAAGAAAATATTAAGCCAGGAGTATCCCTGTTATGGAAATAATGCAATCACGGATATCCTCAGGGCTGAAGCCTTCATCCGTGACTTGCAGAAATATGAAGGTATGGAAGGCGATCAGCTACCTGAGCTCATGGTTATGGCCCTCCCGAATAATCACACGGCCGGCACAAGACCGGGCTTTCCCACACCCAGAGCTATGGTTGCCGATAATGATCTCGCCTTCGGTCGCATTGTTGATGCAATTACAAAGAGCCGGTTCTGGCCTGAAACCGTGATTTTTGTTATTGAAGATGATTCGCAGGGCGGTTGGGATCACGTATCGGCATACAGGAGCATTGGCATGGTTATCAGCCCGTATTCCAGAATCAATCGTACAATACATACGCGGTATAATCAGCCATCAGTCGTAAGGACCATAGAACAGATACTCGGAATTCCCCCGATGAACATCCAGGACGCTATTGCTCCGGTCATGTTCGATTGCTTTAACGAGGACGGAGATTTTGCCAGCTATAATGCTTTGCCGAATCTCATCCCGCTCGATGAAATGAATCCCCCGCTTACCGGGCTAAATGGCAAGGCATTAAAATTTGCCAGGGAAAGCATGGAGCCGCAGTTTGACCAGATCGACTCGGGATATGATGACCAGTTGAACAGGATTCTCTGGTTCGCGGCAAAGGGAAATGTACCGTATCCGGGGAAGTTTGTAGGAGGGGAGTAGGATACGGATTGCAGGGTGCAGGTTTCAGGGTGCAGGTATCAAATATCAAATATCAAATATCTAATATCAGATATCAGATATTAGATATTAGTTACTGCCCAATTTTCTTTCGGTTATTTAACCTCATCCATCACTATCCTAACCCTAACCGGATCCTGCTCCAACAATGGCCAGGACCAGAAGACCACTCCATTGGACGGAGGTTTTAACGATTCAATCAGGCAGGCGCGTAAGCTGTCGGGTGGAAAGGGATTATCAACATAATATGGATAAACCTGTATGCTTGCCAGGACTTTGCCGGGTGCCTTGACCTGAAGATCCTTTACCACATCTGATATCCAGGTTGAATTTCTCTTAAGCATCTGGGAATAACACATCGGTGAAATATAATCGGCAAAATGTGCCAGTTCATGAACATCCTGTGCGGCAATATGGGTTACGGCGCTTTCGAAATCTTTATCACGCCATGGAACAATATGAAGATTTATGTAAATACCGGGGTCGATTTCTTTGATCCTTTCATGAAAATCTCTTGCCATGGACGTGATGAGGTCACAACGGAATCGATCCCATTCTTTTCCATGCATTGAATTTAAAAAAGCAGCTCTATCCGGAATGGAAACAACTGAGTCGGGACCAGCGATTGCATTCGTTTCGAGAAATTGATGGTAACACGAATCACAATAACAGGCATTGTGTATGGAAGCCGGATTTCTGTCCGGGTAAATCATTTCCCAGTAAACGAATTGCCGGATAAAGTCTATGCTCATTCCGTCAGGTTTTACATTTTCAGCATACCACCCGATGCTGTCGACCTGCATTTGCCTGTAAGCTTTCCTGGAAGGGCAGATAAACCGAAGCCAGCCCTCCCTGGCCTTTTTCCCATTATCCAGGATTGCATACAAAGTGCTGTCGTTATTAATGGCAGGGGGATCCTGAAATACCGGCCAGATTATATAAAATGGAATCCCAAACTCACGGAGTTTGTCGGTGAATTCTTTATTCCTGGAAAGGTCCTTGCTGATGAAGGCCGTATTGATCCCAACGGCTTTCCATTTGGCAATCAGTACAAGGGGGTCGCCATCGAATTCGTAAATTTTCGCCCCGATAATCCTTGATTCCTGATCCGAACAAGAAGACACGAGTAGTATGACAGCCAGAACGCAGGTGATCCGGAAAGGAAAAATTATTTTACTCATATTAATATATATTGTTGACTGATCCGAATCCTCACAGTTGCCACAATCGCGAATTTTACAATTAACAGGTACCATTGGGATATTTTCATTACTCATATTCTAAAGACTGAATGCTATCATCACATCGCCCGAAGTGGTATTCAGTTTGCCTCCTCCGGTAGCGGGAATTACAATATATTGCTTACCATCGATTACGTAGGCGGATGGCGTGGCATAACCGCCAAACGGTAATTTATATTCCCAAAGCAGTTCACCTGTCCGCTTGTCAAATGCCCGGAACATTTCATCCCGGGTAGCGCCGATGAACAATAATCCTCCCTTGGTGACAAGCGGCCCGCCGAAATTCTCAGTCCCCGTGATCCCCATCTTATCCAGCAATTCAGGGTAGTAGCCGAAAGGAATCCTCCAATCCAGCTTTCCTGTATTCAGGTTCAAGGCATTCAATGTGCCCCAGGGCGGCTTGGTTGCAGGATAGCCATTCCTGTCGAGAAACCTGTTGTATCCCCTGACCGAATAAACCGGTTTGCTATCACGCAGCGACTTGATATTGCTGTCAATTTTCTGGTTTAAAAGGAATGCAACCAGAGCATTTAATTCCTCAACATCCAGGCTCCCGAAAGCAGGCATTTCGCCCCCTCCATCACGGATCCTTTTTACGAGTTGTTCTTCCGTGTATTTTGCTTTTAGATTCAGCAGGGAAGGTCTGTTATCTGTCCCTTTCAGGTCAGCCCCATGACAAACTACGCATGCTTTGGTATTATACAGGAGTAGGCCAGGATGTATTTCAATCCTGGAAGAGGATGTTGCCGCAGGATTCAGATTGAGCATTTGAATATGCCAGGCAATCTCATTTGAGTTTATATATAAAATATTGGTCTCCGGATCATAGGCTGGCCCGCCCCATTCCGCGCCTCCGTGAAGTCCATAATAAATAATACCTTTTTCAGAGGGCGGATCGAAACGTTTCAAATCGGAATTGAGGATTCTTTCAAGCGCCGACCTGGATTCTTCCTGGGAGATGGGTGTATAATCGTCAGGCGTAATCTCCTGTTTGCTGAAAGGTTCGGGCCATAGAACAAATGGCTGCAGGGGATACGCTGCCTCCCCGGCGAGTTGGGAAGCCGGTACGGGACGTTCCTCAACCTTGTTCAGCAATTCCCCGGTAATCCTGTTGAAAATAAATGTATTCCCGGTCTTGGTTACCTGGATGGCTGCCAGAGTTTCTTTTCCATTAATATTCAGCTTTGTTAAAACCGGCGGGCAGGGAATATCCATATCCCAGAGGTCGTGATGAATATACTGGTAGTGCCATAACCTCTTCCCTGAAGCGGCATCGAGTGCAACAGTGCTATTGGCAAAAAGGTGCCTGCCAGGATTCTCCGGGCGATAAAAATCCGCTTTCGGCTGGCCGGTCCCAAAATAAATGATGCCGTTCTCTTCATCCATTGAAAAACCGCCCCAGACATTGACTCCGGCGCCGGTTTTCCAATAATCCACATCACCATAAGTCTGGTATCCTGGCTGTCCGGGCTGCGGCAATGTATGAAATACCCAGGCCCTTTTGCCAGTTACCACGTTAAATGCAGAGACATTGGCCCCATGCGACCATGAAGAACACCCCACGATAACCAGGTCCTTATAGATGATGGGCGAACCGGATGAGGTGATCCCCATTCGCGACGGCTCAAACTGGAGTGCAGCATTAAAATTCACCTGCCCTTTTTTCCCGAATGATAACAAGGACTTGCCGTCTTTTGCATTCACGGCATTCAGAAAATTTCCGGAAGGATAAAATAAGCTTTCCTCATTCCCGTCTGTCCAGTAAGCCACACCACGATTCACATGGAGGAATTCAGGCCTGATAACCCTGTCGAAAACTGGTTTGAATCTCCAGATCTCTTCCCCGTTTGTTGCATCGAGCGCGATAAGCTCCTGCAGGCCTGTTGTGAAAAACAATCGCCGGCCGATCACGATCGGATTGCACTGCACATTAGCCAGGCTTCCGGAATGATGGACCCAGGCAGGTTTAAGTTCTTTGATATTTTCAAGGTTCACCTGGTCGAGGGATGAGTAGCGGATGGTGGAAGGATCGCCGCCGGTGATCTCCCAGGTCGTAAACCGGTCTGCGTGATCAGGAATTTTTTCCTCGCAGGAGAAAATAAAAAAGAATATGATAAAAGCCTGTTTTCCCCTGATCATGAAAATGGGTTTAATATCATATCCATGTTTTTAAATACGAGCAAAGGTCCTGTATTTCAGGGCTCCTTCCATTGGAGACATAAGCACCCGAGGTGGCCATGCCGAGTATCATGCTTTCCTCGGTTGAAAAACCGAGCAGGTAGCCCAGGCAAAAACCGGCGTTAAGGTTATCGCCCCCGCCGGTTGAGATCTTCGGTTCCTTAACCAGTTTCCCATCGAGCTGAATAATTCCATTTTTATCGATATAAATACTTCTGTCAACGGGATGGAGGAGTAACCCTTCAATGCTCAAACCGGAAAAGATCTCTTTTCCCTGCTGGTTCAGATCAACCAGGCCGGATTTTTGTGACTGCCCATGAAGTACATGATAAAGCTTTATGGTTTCATTTTCATTTAATCCCAGGATCACAGTCCCATATTTTGAGAAGGAATTGATTACAGACAATACATCTTCGAGGTCCTGTTTGGATTTTTTCGTGGGATCGGCCAGGTCAAAAAATATCAGTTTTTTCCTGGTTGTTTTAGGCATGATCTCCTCCAGGATCCCTTTCCAAACCCTGGTAGCATGGACGGGATTACACCAGCCGACCAGGGCAACAACATCGCAGGCATTCATTCCGTCCTGGATCTTATCCTTTCCGACATTTTTTTTCACCTGTTCCCAGTCGAGGTTACTGAACTCAGAAAGGTCCGACAGAATCATTTTCCCGTCATTGAATTCGAGTGCCGCGCTTTCACTGGGATTGCCAATGGATAGAGTTTTAACTCTGTGATGAAGGGTGTTATAAACCGGATGTTTTTCCGGAAATCCTGCATTACCCAGGCAATAATTTTCCACACCCAGAAAACCCAATGCATTGGACATGATCGGTGCATTTCCCCCCAGCTTGATCATGTGCGTAACCAACTCAACCTGGCCGCTTTTGCCGGCGGCTGCATCGATCCGGGCTGCAAATTCTTTCAGCGTTGGGTAATAATCAACGGAACCGGCGGTCCTGGTCTTGACAGCCTTCTGGATTTTATCGATATAGCCGTCGACTCCGATGAATACCTTCTTATCGATCGGTTTACCCTTGATATCTTCGAGTTTTTTGATAAGGACGGGAATGTGTCGTGCGGAATTCATGGATTTGCGTGTTTTGTAAAATTCGAATTGACCGGGAATTTAGTTAATCTCTAAAGATATAAAGCGGGAAAATATTTTAATAGAAATCAGACGCAATATTTCTTATGGATGCTAAAGGTTAGTATTGATTGGAATGATCGATGCCTGGGCGCCTGCTAAAGTTGCTGCGTCAGCGTAAGGGATTACATTATTTCCATGAAATTAATTCACAATGCGACCCCTCCGGGATCGGGACATAACGCTTTTTAACGGGTTACTGGAATGAAAGCCCTCCGGGCTTTGGGCTATACATTTCTCTTTGACATAGCGATTTGTAATAATATTAATTTCCTGCCGATAATGAACTGGTGCCATAACCACGAATTGTTACCAATTAATAATGGCGATTTAGATTTGATATGGATTAAACGGAACCCCAATTTTAATGAAAAATAATTGGTACAGCTTTTTCGAAATGGATTACCAAGCCTGTTGGGACGAAATGATAAAGGTGTTATTTGATTGGCGGATCAGGAAATCGGTGGGTAAGTAAATCAGAGGATCGGTAAATCAGTAGGTAAACAGGATTCCCGTTATATATCCTTCGAATTAACGAATAAACAAATAACCGAATAAACAAATAAACCGCTAAATTGCCGACAGTAAATTTTTAAACTTAATTCCATATGAAATTCATAAATCTATTATTATTCAGAATAATGCCGGGCGGGTTTTTTTTGTATTTAATGACTCTTTTTATTTCTCTCGCCTTTTCGGGATGTTCCAATGAGCCGGTCGGGGATATCCTGCAATTCAAGATGGTTGATCCGCTTGAAAAGGTTTTTAAGGAGACGGCATTCTTCAATGAAGCCGGTCCGGTCGCCGATGTGGCTGCAGGCGAACACGCCTCATTTCAGTTTGCTGTTCGCGGCCAGGAAAATATAAAACGCCTCAGGTTATCCGTGGTATCATTAAAAAGCGGGGAAAATGCTTTAACAGATTTTAAAACCGGATATGTTGGATACATAAGGGTAGGCAGGAACAATCCGGCTCCTTCAAGGGATAAACTGATCCCAGTTTCCGGTTTTTATCCCGACCCGATTATCGAAAAGGAAAGTGTTGACCTGCCGGCTAATGAGACGCTTCCGGTTTGGCTGACCGTCGCTATTCCCATCGATGCAGTCCCTGGTTTTTATGAGGGCGAAGTTCT
>DATDPY010000162.1:0-18386 GCA_035292565.1 Cyclobacteriaceae bacterium
ACTTTTTTCCTGCGGAACTTGCTAAAAAATACAGGGACGATGAAAACCGAATCCTGGAAACGGGGCGGGGCATCTACGACCATGAAAGCCCGATGATTGATTCAGGAGTCGAAAAGTGGGTCTCCACTGTTAAAGTCCCGCTCAGGGATGGCATGGGCAAGATCACAGGCTTTGTCGGCCTCGACAAGGACATTACAAGCCGCAGGCAGGCGGAGCAGGAATTCCGGTTGAAAAGCGCGGCCTTGCAGGCAGCGGCCAACGGGATCATAATTACCGATGCGTCCGGTTCTATTATATGGGCCAACCAGGCTTTTGTAAGACAAACGGGATATTCCGAAGAAGAAGTGGTTGACAGGAATCCCCGGGAGTTGTTAAAATCAGGGAAACATGACAGGGAGTTTTACGGGAAAATGTGGGAGAACATACTTGCCGGACAAGTCTGGCAGGGCGAGCTGATCAACAGGAGAAAAGACGGAAGTCTTTACTACGAGGAAATGACCATCACGCCGATAGTTGACCAAGGGGGAAAGATTACACATTTTATTGCAATCAAGCAGGATATTACCCGGCGTAAACAAGCCGAAGAATCATTTAAGCTTGCTTCGCAGGAATTAGAGAATCTGCACAATAATCTGCAGGAAGCCATATTTTCATTTGATCCCGTTAATAATAAGATGCTGGTTGTATCCATCGCCCATGAAAAAATTTTCGGGTATCCCAGGGAAGATTTTATAAATAATCCCCGGTTTTGGTACGAGTTAATTCTTCCGGAAGACAGGCCTATTGTCGACGCCGGTTATCCGGCACTCAATGCCGGCAACAGCATTCAACATGAGGTGAGGATAAGAAGGGGTGACGGACAAATCCGTTGGATTGAGGCGCATGCTCATCCGCGATATGATGAAAACGAAAACCTGATCCGGATTGACGGATTTACGACGGATGTCACCGATCGAAAGTTAATTGAAAATGCGTTGCTGGAAAATGAGTTGAATCTGAATCGCGCCCAGGCCCTGGCCCATATCGGAAGCTGGATGGTGAACATGGCAGATAATAAACTGACCTGGTCGCCAGAAACGTACCGGATATTCGGTTTGCCATCCGGCAAAGAACTGACCTTTAATGATTATCTTTCTTTTGTGCATCCCGATGACCGGGATTTTGTAAGTCAGACCAGCCTGGACTCCCTGAAGGGTGAACCCTACGATATTGAATACCGCATTTTATCGGGAAAAAAGGTTAAATGGGTCCGCGTGGTTGCAGAAGTTGAAGCCGATGAGCTTGGCACAATCTTCAAAAGAATCGGAACGGTACAGGATATTACCGAAAGGAAATTTGCAGAGGAAAAAATCAGATTGTTAAACATCGACCTTGAACACCGGATCTATCAGAGAACTTCAGAGCTTGAAGAAGCCAATAAGGAACTCGAATCCTTTGCTTATTCCGTATCCCACGACCTTCGTACACCGCTGCGTTCGATTGCCGGATTCGGCGCCATTCTCCGTAATGAGCATTCCGGTTCACTTGATGAGGACGGAAAGAATTTACTCGACACGGTAATCAAGAATACAGTGAAAATGGGACAACTGATCGACAACTTGCTGGAATTTTCGAGGATGGCCCGCAAGGAAATGAAAATAGGTAAGGTGAATATGGACCGGATCGCAACGGAGGTCCTGAAAGAGATGATATCGCTGGAGCAAAACCGGAAGATAGAATACGAAATTGACTCATTAATCCCATGCCTGGGCGATAACGCCATGTTGCATCACGTATGGTCCAACCTGATATCAAATGCTTTGAAATATTCGCGTAAAAAGGAATTGACAAAAGTGGAGATCGGATCACGTCTTGAAAATGGAACCATCCTGTATTTTATTCGAGATAATGGCAGTGGTTTTGATATGCGATATTACCATAAGCTTTTCGGAGTTTTTCAGCGGCTCCACAGCATCAATGAATTTGAAGGCACCGGTGTTGGACTGGCATTCGTGAAGAGGATCGTAAACCGGCATGGGGGTAAAGTCTGGGCGGAAGGTAAATCCGGTGAAGGCGCTGTTTTTTACTTTTCAATACCAGATGAAGCGCCGATGAACACTGAATCCGGTAAAGGATAATGGGATAACATCCTTGAGCTTTCAGCATTAAATAGCTAAATTTGATCATGAATAAAATCAACCTCCTGCTGGTCGACGATCATAATATGGTCAGGGAAGGATTGAAATCCATTTTTGAAAACGATGTCCAGTACAATATTGCTGCAGAAGCCGTAAACGGGATAGAGGCCATCAAAACTTTAAAGGATACTAAGGTTGATATCGTTCTGACCGACATCAGCATGCCGGGGATGGATGGGGTGGAACTGACAAAGGCTATCAAAAAAAACAATCCGGACCAGAAAGTCATCGCTTTGACTATGATGGGGGAGAGCCAGCACATCCGACAAATGCTGAAAGCCGGGGTTTCGGGTTACCTTTTGAAAAACTGCGGTTCAACTGAATTAAAAAAAGCGATTCAAAAGGTGATGGGGGGCGAAACATACTTCTCGCCGGAAGTTTCCCAGATCATCATGAACGATCTCACCGGCAAGCACGCATCCCGGATGGCAACCGAGTATGAACTCTCTGAAAGGGAGAAAGAAGTACTTCACCTCATCGTTAAGGAATACTCCAACCAGGAAATCGCCGATACATTGTTCATCAGTACCAGAACCGTTGATGCCCATAAAAGGAACCTGCTTGATAAAACCGGTTCTAAAAATATCGCAGGCCTTGTTTTATATGCTATTGAAAAGAGACTGTTCGATGATATATGATGCCGGGACACGATCATTACCGGCGTTGTTCCGATAATAAACACACATGGCCGGCCCTGCCCGTAAATTAAAATTGCTGATCGTGGAAGATTCCCCTGACGACGCAGGGCTGATCATCCGTATTTTGAAAAAAAATAATTTCTCGCCTGAATTCCTGATCGTAGAAACTGAGAATGATTTTATTAATGCTTTAAAGAAAAAGAACTGGGAACTGATTCTTTCTGATTATAGTCTGCCGCAGTTCTCCGGATTGGAGGCATTCAGGATATTCAGGGAGAGTAACCTGGATATCCCTTTTATCCTTGTATCAGGGGCGATAGGAGAGGAAGCCGCTGTTGAGGCCATGAAGGAAGGGATCCAGGATTACATCATGAAAAACAAACTCGAGCGGCTGGTCCCGGCGATCGAAAGGGAATTGAAGGAATCACTCATCCGGCAGGAAAAAATTGCAGCAGAGGAAACTTTGCAATCGGAAAGGAAAAAATTTGTAAGCCTGGCCAATCTATCTCCTTTCGGTTTGATGATCATTCAAAACGACGGAACCATCAACTACATGAATCCGCGGATCGTTGAATATTTCGGTTATGAACGGTCGAAACTAAAAACGCTCACTGAATTCATTAATTGCGTCTTCCCCGAACAGGCGGAAAACCAGTGGAGTCGGGATTATTTTATCACCATAACTCATAATATCAAGGGCGATTATGATTCCCGGCCTCTCCCGGCCGTTTGCCGCGACGGATCGGTCAAATACATAAGTTTCAAGTCAGGCCCCATCGATCAGCAGTCATATTTCCTGATCGTCGAAGACATTACCCTCCATCACATGGCCATGGAGGCGCTGGAGGAGAACCAGAAACGATTGTGGCAGATCATTCAATCGATCGATGACATTATCGTGGAAATTAAGGATTCCGGCACTGGCGAATTTCTGATCATTTCTGTGAATAATGCTTTTGAACGGACCACCGGCTTATTGCGCGAAAGCGTCTTGAACAAGCCAATAAGCACCGTATTTCCTTCCAACCTTGATCTCAAAGATAACATATCCAGGGTCTTGCTTTCAAGAAAAATATACGGCTGGGAATGCACATTCAATACGGGTGAAAAGGAAGTGACATGGGACCTGGGAATTGCCCCGATTTTCAGCGATCAAGGCGATCTGCTCAGGCTTATCCTGTCGGCCCATGATATGACCGAACGGAAAAAGTCGGAATTGAACCTGAGTGAAAGCGAGGCCAGGTTCCGCCTGATCGCTTCCCTGGCAAGCGATGCCATTTGGGAATGGTACGTCGATATCGACTCCATCCTGTGGAACGAAGGATTGTTCACGCTTTTCGGATATAAATCCGATGAGATCGATAACCGGATGAGCTGGGTAAGAAAGAAAATTCATTTCAACGACCGTGAAAAATTCAACCAATCGCTCGAAAGAGCTTTCCGGGAAAGATCCGATTATCTCACATTGGAATTTAAGTTTGAATGCGCCGACCGGACTTTTAAAGTGGTAAATTCCAAGGTAAATATTTTCTACCATCCCGACAGCAGACCGAGCCGGCTTCTTGGCGCTATGATCGATCTGACACAGCGAAAACAAATTGAGGAACTCAGAATACAATCGCTGGTGGAAGGCGCCGATAATGAGAGGGAACAAATCGCCAGGGAATTGCATGACAACCTGAGTCAAAACCTCACGCTGGCAAGCATACTTTTGCAGAGTGTTAAAGAGAATAAAGAAAACATCCAGGATAAAATTTTACAGTCTGAACGGATCGTCACACAGGTATTGAATGATACAAGGAATATTTCGCACAGCCTGATGCCTAAAACGCTGGATGATTTCGGGCTTGCTGCCGCCGTCGAAAACCTTGTTGAACATGTAGGAAAAGGATTGAAAATGCAAATCAGGACTTATTTCAATTTTGGCGAAGGCAGGTTTCCAAAACCCGTGGAAGTAAATATGTTCAGGATCATCCAGGAGTCGGTGAATAACAGCATCAAACACTCCGGGGCCACCGAAATCCATATTTCAATTTCGCAGGCGGATAAAGAACTCACGTTAATGATTGAAGATAATGGGAAAGGTTTCAAGCTGGATGAGCCTCGATTGAGGAAAGGCATTGGGCTGAAAAACATAGAAAACCGGGTGATCTATATGAATGGGAAACTCACCATGGAATCGCAGCCTGGCCGCGGAACTTTGGTTATAGTCCAGATTCCGTTATAGCTAATCATAAGTGCTGATACCCGAATATTTTCCTGATCTGCTTTACGTCTCTTTTAAGCTCAAGCAACTCGTGAAAAATGTAAATCATCAGGACCATAAAAATAAATCCGAAAATCCATAGGAAAAGGGAGGTTTCTGGGATTCCGTTGGTTAGTAAAGATTTCATGATATCGTTTGTTATAGATCATAAAACTACAATACCTGGAATCTGAATATATTAGTGAAAAACCGATTTTGAAAAATAGGTGATTTACTTAGCGCTGGTATAAATAAAAAAAAGGCTGCCGGCAACACCCGGCAGCTCGAGCTTTGAAATTTTACTTAAAAAAATGATTCGTTATCCTCTTTATTACCTGGTCGATTGATCAGGGATTTACCGATAACAAGGATTGTGCGTAAGGTATATTCAGATCCTCATACGCATAACGAAGCCATTCTTCCCTGGTCATATTTTTGGTTAACTTACCCAAAAGCAGATTCGACATGGATTCAGTCCTCGTTGACCACACCTTGATGGAACCATCCTCACATCCGGCATACAGGTAATCGTTGTTATGTGAAAAAGCCAGGCTCCAAACCCGGGCGCTGTTATCCCTCAGGGTCACGGGAAGTTTATTAAGATTGTTCATGTCCCAAAGCAGAATGGTGCCGTCAAATCCGCCTGATGCGAAGAAGGTCCCATCTTCGCTGAAGGCCACATCAGTTATATGTGTGCCGGTATTGTGTCCGCGCAATTCGGTGAATACCAGCCAGGGGTCGATGGATAAATCAATCATTTTCACAATCCCCTGGGTATTTCCGATAACAACCTTATCTCCGGCCGGGCTGAAAGTTATAGAACGGATTACAGGACCACCGGCAGGAAGGATCACATTTTCCTGGTCGGCGTTTTTCATATCAATAACGATCAGTTTCCCGTTCCCGGATGCCAGGGCCAGCTTTCTGCCGTCGGGGCTGATGGCCAGCTTCACATAGGATTCATTTAGTTTTTTCATCAGCTTCCCCCTGCCGTATTTCAGATCATTGATCCTCAGAGTATTATCATCGCTTAAAGACACGAAATACCGGTTATCCTGCAATACGGCCATATCGATAATACTGCCAGTATGTCCCTTAATGATAAGGGATTTTCGGTTATAACTCTGTTGGTCAAAACAATAGATCGATGAAGCCTCCGTTCCCACGATAATCCACCTGTCGTCAGGGGTGGTCTTGATTACCCTGAATCTGCCGTATTCATTGAAAAGGTAGGTTTGTTGCGCCATCAACCCCTGCAGTGAAGGATCATCTACATGGAGTGATTTGCTCACCATATTCTGTGCAATTGATAAATAATATTGATAATCCTTTTGCCCATCGGTATATTCAGTTGTTATTCCGGCATTGTTCACTTCGACGGTTGCATCAGCGGCTGGTTTTAGCCTTTGCCCGAAATACCATGACCTCCATTCTGCGAGAACTCTTTTTCCTTCGGCGGTGCTTTCGTGATTGATGGCCTCTATCCTTTCCGTGGAGACCTGGGCCCAAACCTTTGAAAAAAGACTCATTAACCCCAAAATCATGATCAACAGCATGGCCTTGATCAGGTTGGAAACATACATTTTCCTGGCGTGGTAAATGACTCTCATTTCGATCGGGTCGTAACCTTCAACAGAGGATATATTTTTCATGGCTTTCATTTTTTTAGTAATCATGAAGTAAAATTACATTGCCCCGGCCCGGGATAAATGAGGGAAGTACCGATTTTGAAGTTTAGGTGATTTGCCTATTTCAAGTTCACGCCCGTCAAAGTCACTGTCTTCGTGCATTTCTACTCTATAGGAGACTTTGATGGGGAACATCTGTTAAAGCAGATTTCTTCATAAACAAAAGCAGGGTCGTAAAGACCCTGCCTGATGGAAAAGTAATATTACAAATTCTGCTTAACTCTGGATTGATCAGGGTTTCGCCAGTGAAAAACTGTTGCTTAAGGATATAGCCGGTTCCATACCTACATAACGTTGCCATTCCTCGCTCGTCAATTCTCTCTTCAATTTACCATTAAGCTGATCGGCCATATACTCCGCCTTCATTGGCCACATCTTGATGGAGCCGTCCTCACAACCTGCATACAGATGCTCATTATCTTTCGAAAAGACCAGGCTCCAGACTTTCGCGCTGTTATCCCTCAGGATTACGGGAAGGTTATCGATATTGTTCATATCCCAAAGCAGGATGGTGCCATCGAATCCGCCTGAGGCGAGCATGGTCCCGTCAACGTTAAAGGTTATATCATTAATGTATCTTTCTGCAACGTGTCCCTTCAGGTGGAAAATTTCCGGCGCCAAAAGGCCTGTGGATAAATCAATCATCGTTATCATTCCGTGAATATTTCCTGCTGCAAGCTTATCACCTGCCGGATTAAATGCCAGGGAACGATTTATAGGCCCGCCTGCAGGAAGAATTATATATTCCTGAAAGAAATTTTTACTAGTGAGGATGGCCAGCTTCCCGTTCTCGGCTGCCAGGGCCAGGTATTTTCCGTCAGGACTTAAGACCATTTTCACGTAGAATTCGTTCAGGACCCTCATCAAATGTCCCTGGCCGGAGGCCAAATCATTGATTCTCAAAGTTTTATCGCTGCCTAAGGACACGAAATGCTGGTTATCGGGACATATGGCTATGTCGATAATGCCTCCGTTGTGTTCATTAATTATCAAAGGTTCCTTGTTCATATTCTGAAGGTCAAAACAAATGATTGATGAAGCATCCGTTCCTATAATAACCCAACGGTCATCTGATGTAATCTTAATTACTTTACCCCTGTTTATTTCACTGCTCAAGATCAGACGACTCGAATTATTCGGATCGGCCAGGTCCCAATCCATGATTTTTCCGTCGGTGCCGGCCGAAAATAGTTTATTACCCTCGGAGTTAATGGCCAGATCTCTGACGACTCCCCGGTGTCCGTTAAGCCGGTAAAGGGAATCTCCTGAAAAGGTTTTGAGGGCATAATAAAGACCTTCATAGATATACCTGTCGAGAGGATTCCCCTCATATTGAACATTGAAAAGGTAGGCTTGTTTTGCCATCAGGCCCTGGAGCGAAGGATCGTTTATTTGAAGGGATTTGATGGCCATATGCTGCGCTGTCGATAAATACATAAGTTTATTCTTCTCTCTTTCGTTCGTTTCGGCTGTTTGACGGGCATCATTCGCGTCTTTAACAGCTTCAATGGCGAGTCTTTGTTGCTGTTCGGCATACAATAACAGCCGTTCTATCAGGTCCTTTGTTTCATTGGTGAGATTTCCCTGATTTGCGTATTCTGCCCCCTCAATGGTGATTTGGGCATTAAGCTTCGAAAACAGGCTCAATAATCCCAAAATCGTGATCAACAGTGTGGCCTTGATGAAGTTGCAAACACATATTTTCCTGGCCTGGCGAATGACCCTCATTTCAATGAGGTCATGACTTTTATAAGTTGATATGTTTTTCATGGCATTCTTTTGTTTTAATCGATGGTGTAAAATTAAATAGCCAGGGCAGGGGATTAATGAGGAAAAAACCGATTTTGAAGATTAGGTAAAATGCCTACAATATCAATCTGATACTACACTATTATTACAGTTGAATTGACCAGAGGCAGTAAAAAAATAATGCCGGAAGGTTAAAATTCACGAATGAATGAATCGTTAAGAATTCAAGTAGTGGAAGGAGCAATAAAAAAAGGAATAAACCGAAAAATTTAATTCCGTTCTCTTTTAACTATTAAACGATGCATTTATCTTTAAGCAGGGATTTGTTTTACAAGAGAGAGCAGTTATTTAATTTTTTATCAAAGATTATTCTTTCACGAACCTGGACAGGTATATCCTGGCCGAGGGATTAAATTATCTGTGCTCTTAAAAAAAGTATTGAGCCGGACTAAATTTTATTGAAATGAATGAAAGAGCAGATATCTTATTGATCGAAGACAATCTTAACGAGGCAGAATTAACCTTTCGCGCTCTTAAAAAAATAAAGATGTTCCTGAAAATGGTTCATCTCGAGAACGGCGAAGAAGCTCTCGATTACATATTCGGGACCGGCAAGTACGAGGGCCGGAATATCATGGAATTCCCCAAGGTTATTCTGCTCGATCTCAATATGCCGAAAGTAAACGGCATCGAAGTCCTGCGGAGGATCAAAGGCGATGAACGCACTCGAATTATCCCGGTGGTCATCCTGACGACATCCTCTGAACACCGGGACGTGATGACCTGCTACAATCTTGGTGCAAACAGCTATATTATTAAACCTGTCGAATACGACAATTTTGTCAGATCACTTACCGATATAGGGCTGTACTGGCTGGTTAACAATCATTTGCCTGTCTGAGTATTATTTAATTTTTTAAATCGATACTGCTTATCCGGTAATATCAGGTTTTCCGGATCCAAAACGGCTTTGCAACACCTCTCTTCTTGTAATTACCATGTAATATCTGTACATTAACAAGATCTCAAACCATAACCTTCGAGGCTATGAATTTTTTTAAAAACCTTTCTATCAGGACCAAGTTGATCATTTCCGCCCTAATGCCCTTATGCGGACTTATATTTTACCTGCAAATCAATATTCAACGGGAATCCGGGTACCGGAATGATGCCAGACAGGTCTTGCAGATTGTTGCGGAAATGGAAGCTCTGGGGGGTTATTTAAATGAAATCCGGAATGAAAGGGCGCTTGTGGAATCTTATCTCATCACACAGGATGCCCAGGACAAGAAACAACTTAACGAACAATTTGAAAAGACTGATATTGCCGGGGATAAATATAATTCGGAATATCTTACAGACGATAACAGAAATGCGGAGTACTGGATCTATTCGGACAGTCTGCCGGAAATACGCTCTTTTTTATCTGATCAGTCACAGGAAGATGAAGTCGGTAATTATTATAAAAATTTCAAAACCGTAATGCTCAACCGATGCCACACCCTGGGCCGTGGAGCTAAAAACTATTCCATCATTAACCTGTTCGAAGAATACATGCTCCTGAAATATGCGATGGACGATCTCGGATCACTCAGAAGGCAGGTTGGGAATGCCATCCTCAATCGAGAACTGGAGGATTATGGACAATTTGCGCTGACGCTGGGAAGCTTCCGGCAAAACCTGGAAAAGTTCAATTTGGTATCCTCGCCCGATATCCGGTCTTTTTTTGATAAAAAATTCCAGGGCAAGAATATCAGGCAAACTCAGGAAATTCTGAACAGGATCATCATGAATCCTGCTGTTCCTGAAATGGATTACAATCAATGGCGTGATATTTCGACCGCCAGTATGGATGCAATTTCAGATACCGAAAATTATGCCATCGGAATGATCAGGAATATTGCAAACAGGGAAATGATCGCCACAGGAGGCAGATTACAAAGAAATGTCGTCATTTCGGCATTTATTCTCCTTTTTGTGACGATCGTCCTGACTTCTACTATTTTAAATATTGTAAAATCTATAAAACTCATCAAGCTTTCAGCCGACAGGATGGCGCTTGGAGAGGTGGATTTCAACCTGGATATTACATCAAAAGACGAAATCGCATCCTTGGCGGATTCTTTTAATTTGATGATCTCAGTAACCAGGGAATACTCGAAAATTGCGGAAAGTATCGGAAGAGGGGATTATAGTCAGGAAATCAGGATCAGGAGCAAGGCCGATATCCTGGGAAATGCCCTTGATAACATGAAGAACAATCTGATAAAGCTTTCCAGGGAAAACGAAATCCGGACCTGGCTGTTGACCGGTAGTCGGGAAATGAATGACAAGCTCAGGGGTGACAAGGATATTATTGTCCTTGCTAATGAGGCCATCACCCAACTTGTCACCTACATGAATGCCCAGATCGGCTCGATCTATATCCGGGAAAACGGACAATTTAACCTCCGGGGAAGTTATGCATGGGATGTCCGGAAAGGAAACAAAAATTCATTCCAGCCCGGACAAGGCCTGATCGGTCAGGCGGCTATTGAAAAAAAGCCGATTTTGTTCACCGATGTGCCTGAAGATTATATCCGGATAAATTCCGGACTGGGAAATACAATTCCAAAGAATATAATCGTACATCCATTTTTATACGAGGGCGAGGCAAACGGGGTCGCGGAAATCGGAAGTGTGAAGGAATTCGGAGAACTCGATATGCAGTTCCTGAATATGGTTGGGGAAAATATTGCTATCGCTTTCAATTCCGCCCAATCGCGGACGCGTCAGACGGAGT
Source organism: Cyclobacteriaceae bacterium (assembly GCA_035292565.1). Lineage (GTDB taxonomy): Bacteria > Bacteroidota > Bacteroidia > Cytophagales > Cyclobacteriaceae > DATDPY01. The sequence continues at coordinate 11,280 of DATDPY010000162.1, forward strand.
TACTGGAAGAAACGCAGCGTCAGGCTGAGGAACTCGAAGCACAGCAGGAGGAACTTAAGCAGTCAAATGAGGAATTGCAGGAAAAAACGATGCTGCTTGAGAGATCGGAAGCGGAGTTGAAATCGCAGCAGGAAGAGCTTCAGCAATCCAATGAGGAGCTTGAGGAAAAAGCCAACCTGCTGGAAGAACAAAAAGAACGTCTTGAAAATGCCAAAATGGATATTGAAACGAAGGCCCGTGAACTGGAAGTTACGGGCAAATACAAATCCGAGTTCCTGGCCAATATGTCACATGAATTGCGTACTCCCCTGAACAGCATCTTGATCCTGGCGCAGCTTCTTGCCGAGAATAAAAACAGCATATTGACGGATAAAGAGGTGGAATATGCCAAAAACATTCACAGTTCCGGAATTGATCTGCTTAATCTGATCAATGAAATTCTGGACCTGTCGAAGGTAGAAGCAGGAAAAATGGACCTGGAAATCAAAGAAATCCCCTTTGGCGAAATCCAGGAGGATCTTTTATCCATTTTTTCTGAGGTAGCATCTTCAAAAAAAATAGTCTTCGATGTAAACGTTTCTCCCAAAATAAGCGGCGTAACCATCGCCACCGACAAGCAGCGCCTGGAACAAATTCTGAAGAACATCCTTTCCAACGCTTTCAAGTTCACGGAAAAAGGTGGCACGGTTAATCTCGACATATCCCGGGTGGAAAGCGGAATTAACCGGATCAGCGATAAATTGAAAGTCAGATCTGACATCGTTTCCTTCTCTGTTACCGATTCAGGGATGGGCATACCCAGGGAAAAAGTCAAGATCATTTTCGAAGCGTTTCAGCAGGCCGACGGTTCAACGAAGCGGAAATATGGCGGAACCGGCCTGGGATTATCGATCAGCAGGGAACTTGCGGGAATTCTCGGCGGAGAAATTCACCTTGAAAGCGAAGAAGGCAAGGGCAGCAAATTCACGCTATACCTGCCTCTCAAATTTGATTTTCAGGCGACTAGCCCTTCAGGAAGGAAAATAGAATTGAGAGAAGGGCCTGCCCCGATGGAAACGGAAGTGAAACTCATGGACGCCACGATCGGGCCTGAACCTGAAGTCAACGATGACCGGAATAATATCAGGGAAGGTGACCGGATCATTCTGATTGTTGAAGACGACGCGAATTTCGCAAAACTCCTGCTTGACTTCGTCAGGGAAAGAAAATTCAAGGGTATTATCGCCATGCAGGGCAATACGGGCCTCAGTTATGCAAGGTATTATAAACCAGATGCCATTATACTCGACCTGAAGCTGCCGGTAATGGGGGGAACTGAAATCCTGATGCGGCTGAAAAACGACACGGATATGCGCCACATTCCGGTGCAAATTATTTCGGTCAGCGATCAGCGTAAAGAAACCATGGAGTCCGGCGCATTTGATTTCCTGAGGAAACCGGCTTCTAAAGACGACATGGTTAAGATTTTTGACAAAATTGAGGATTTCCTCAACAGGAAACTAAAAAAATTGCTGATCGTGGAAGACGATGTAAAGCAGAATAAAGCCGTCAGGGAACTGATTGGGAACGGCGATGTAAAATGCTCTTCCGCCTTTAGCGGTAGCGAGGCATTGGATCTGTTAGCCAAGAACAAATTCGACTGTGTTATTATCGATCTGGGACTGCCTGATATGACGGGATTCGAGCTTATCGAGAAAATCAAATCGAATGATAATATCAATAAAATTCCGATAGTCGTATACACGGGGAAAGACCTGAAAGCGGATGAGAGCCGGCGCTTGAATAGGCTGGCCAACTCAATTGTATTGAAAACTGCAGGATCAAAAGAAAGATTACTGGACGAGACAACTTTATTTCTGCACCGGGTGGAATCGAAGCTGCCGGAGGAAAAACAGAACATCATCCGTAAGCTTCACCGGGACGACGAGATACTTAAGAATAAAAAAGTTCTGGTGGTAGATGACGACATTCGTAATGTATATTCAATTACCAACGCATTGGAAGAGGAAGGCATGGAATGCCTGACTGCAGAAAACGGCAGAGAGGCATTGAAAGTCATGCGGAACACCCATGATATCGATATCATTCTGATGGATATCATGATGCCGGAGATGGACGGCTTCGAAGCTACTAAGGCGATCAGGAATTCTGATAAGTATCCGAAAATTCCGGTCATCGCATTAACGGCAAAAGCCATGAAAGGCGATCGCGAAAAATGCCTGACAGCCGGCATGTCGGATTATATTGCCAAGCCGGTCAATATTGAACAACTTCTGTCGCTGATGAGGGTATGGCTTTATCATTGAGCTTAACATTTTTTTGACAATTTAAAGTTACAATGATTAAAAAATGAATATCGATCAGCGGGAATTTGCGGAATTCCTTCAGGGCATCCGTTTCTTTTACGGTTACGATTTTTCCGATTACTCCGAATCCTCTCTGAAAAGGAGGATCGCACATTATATGAATATAAGGTCGATCAAATCACTGCCTCAGTTGGGAAGGAACCTGATGAAGGATGAGGCGTTTTTCGAGGAATTCATCCAGGAATTATCGGTTACGGTCACTGAAATGTTCCGCGATCCCGGTTTTTATAAAATACTCCGGGATAAAGTAATGCGGCGTTTAAGCACTTATCCATTCATCAAGATCTGGATTGCAGGATGTGCAACGGGAGAGGAGGTATATTCAATTGCTATCCTGCTGTCAGAGGAAAATCTTCTGTCGCGATCGGTGATCTATGCCACCGATATTAACCAGCGTTCGCTGATAACGGCCAGGGATGGCATATATTCCCTCGATAAAATGAAATCATATACTGCCAATTACCAGAAGGCCGGAGGCAAACATTCATTTTCGGAATATTACAAGGCGAAATATGGGTCTGTACTTTTCGATAAAAAACTCAAACAAAACATTGTTTTTTCCCCGCATAACCTGGCTGCCGATACCTCCTTTAACGAATTTCAACTTATCGTATGCCGAAATGTGTTGATCTATTTCAACGCGATGCTTCAGAATAGAGTAATCAATCTATTTTACGAAAGCCTTTGTGCTTTCGGATTCCTGGGATTGGGCAACAAGGAATCGCTGCTCTTTTCCGATAAGATCAAATTTTTCAAAACAATAGATAGAAAAGAAAAGATTTTTATAAAGAATGAATGATGTGAATGATGAGTCGTTAGAATATGAGTGCATCGTCATCGGGGCTTCCGCGGGGGGCATGAATGCGTTATCTGCAATCCTGAGAGCGCTTCCGGATTACTTTCCCCTCCCGTTGATCATCGTTCAGCACAGGAGCAGGGATTATCCCGATCTATTGGAGAAGGTGTTGCAGCATAAATCCAGACTTACTGTGAATCAGGCTGAAGAAAAAGTAAAAATCGAAAAAGGATTTGTATATATTGCCCCGCCGGATTATCATCTGATGATTGAACGGAATCGTACATTTTCGCTTTCAATGGACGAGCCGGTGAATTACAGCAGGCCTTCGATTGATGTTTTGTTTGAGTCTGCTTCCGAGGTTTATGGAAAATCGCTGATGGGTATCATTTTATCAGGGGCCAACCGCGACGGTGCGGCCGGAATGTTAACCATTCATCAAAATGGAGGCTTTACCCTGGCCCAGGATCCGAAGGAAGCGGAATATCCATATATGCCGGAAGCAAGTATTCAGCTTGGGACTGTCCGCCATGTGATGAAATTGAAAGAGATCGAAAATTTTTTAATCAAGCTGTCATAAATCTATATGGAAGCGGGGCTCAAATCTGTGATCCTCATCGTCGACGACAAGGAAGCCAACATCCTGGCCATGGAAGGCCTGCTGCATTCCAGGGACCGCCAGTTCCTGACTGCCACCAATGGAAATGACGCTTTGAAAATCGCTCTCAATAAAAACATTGACCTGGTAATCCTGGACGTCATGATGCCCGGCTTGGACGGGTTTGAGGTAGCCCAGGTGCTGAAGTCAAATAAAAGAACGAAGGATATACCGATTCTGTTCGCATCGGCAGAAAAGAAAAACCATCAATTCCAGATGAAAGGATACGAAGAAGGAGCAGTCGATTTTCTTTTTAAACCCCTTGATCCGGAAATTACCAAGGCCAAGGTAGCCAACTTGTTAAAAATACAGCTCCAGAAAAAGGAGCTGATTGAGAAAATCAGCTCCCTTGAGAAATCCAGGCTCCTGATAAACAATTCAGCCGACATCATCTGGATTATCGATGCCTCAACGCTGCGCATCGAAGAAATTAACAGGTCTTTTTCTGATTTGATGGGATATTCTGAAGATGAGGCAAAAAAAACAAGCATTCTTTTCTTTCTCGATCCGAATGACCGCACTTTGCTGCAGGGATTTTCAGATCATCCTGAGGAGCAATTTTCGTTTGAAATTAAAATGTATACCAAATCCAGGTCGATCCGCTGGCTTAACTGGAAGGTCATATCACGATTCGGGAAATGGTTCGTCAACGCCAGGGATATAACTGAAATCCGGGAAGTATCAAGAGTTCGCGACTACCTGGCCACCGTCGTAAAACAATCCAACGATGCTATCTACATTCAGGATGAGCACGGTAACATTATTTCCTGGAACGAAGGGGCTGAAAAAATTTATGGGTATACGGAAGAAGAGGCTATTGGCATGAAGATATGGAATATCACTCCGGAATACCTGGTTGCCGAAACGCTCGAACGACTGAAAACTATCATCGATGGGGGTAAAGCTATTTCGATTGCTACCAAGAGAATTACCAAATACGGTAAAATCATTGACGTCGTCTATTCTGCCTCAGTTCTTTCCGATCCCGACAGCCAGATGAAATCCGTAGCTATCACGGAACGCGATATTACACAACAGAAAAAAGCCGATGAACAGATCCACAAGCTCAATGCCGACCTTCAGAAAAGTGTCGAACAGCTTCAATCCTCAAACAGGGACCTTGAATCATTCTCCTATTCCGTATCGCATGATCTTCGTGCACCGCTCAGGGTCATCAACGGTTATGCCCATCTGCTGAAAGAAGATCACAGCGATAAGCTGGATCTGGATGGCAACAGACTTCTTGACATTATACAGTCGAATGCGTTGAATATGGGTCACTTAATCGACGATCTGCTTTCGTTGTCGAGGCTCGGACGCAAAGACCCGGAAATGCAAATGGTGGATATGAATGGCCTTGTAAAATCCGTACTTGAAGAAATCGCGGCTTCTGTAAATCACCGGGCAACCCTGCATATTGCAAAACTGCCCTCCGCATTTGCCGATCCCGCCCTGCTTAAACAGGTTTGGATCAACCTTGTTTCCAACGCGGTTAAATACTCATCCAAAAAGAAGAAACCTGAGATATTTATCGACTCAACGACGACCAGTAAAGAAATCACCTACCATATCAGGGACAACGGCGCAGGATTTGACAATAAATTTACCGATAAATTATTCGGCGTATTCCACCGGTTACACAGTTTGGAACAGTTCGAGGGAACGGGAATCGGCCTGGCTATTGTTCACCGGATCATCATGAAGCATCGCGGCAGGGTCTGGGCCGAAGGAGCGGTTGACCAGGGCGCTACTTTCTATTTTACACTCCCGGTTCCGGGGCCGGAGAATGTTGTTTGAGCCAAATGATTTTTATTGGTCTGACTAAATAATCTTGTATTTAGACAGAAAATTATTATTAACTTTATTAATGTCACGAAAACAAAAGGAAAATTTAAAGTATTCAGGTAAATTGATCGAAGAAAACATAATCGAAATTCTGCTGGTTGAAGATAACCCGAATGACGCAGAACTGACGATTCGATCGCTCACGAAATACAATCTGGCCAACCACCTTCTCCACCTGAAGGACGGTGAAGAGGCGATCAATTACCTTTTTTCCGGAACCATGACAAAATACCCGCGCCTGATCCTGCTCGATCTCAAAATGCCGAAAGTGGATGGTCTCGAGGTTTTAAAGCGGCTGAAGAGTGATGAAGCCAGGAAAATCATTCCGGTGGTGATCCTGACTTCATCGAAGGAAGACAGAGATATCATCGATGCATACAGGCTTGGCGTGAATGCATATATTGTTAAACCGGTAGATTTTGAAAAATTAACCGAAGCGGTCCGGGAAATCGGCTATTTCTGGTTGCTGATGAATCAGAACCCGAATGTCTGATCCATCGGAGCTAATCCTGCACTCAAAACAAATTCATCCGGTTCACGACAGCCAACCTCGCAAATGATATTTCAATGTTGTCCGGTGCCGTTAGGCATGGCTTTTCCATAAAAATGGAAAAGGAAAACAATTCGTTATTCTGAATTATTTAACCGTCTTTTCAGGATATTTTTTGAGTCCAAGCCCCCTTTCCAAGATAACGACGAATCGAGACCCTTTTTCGCGGGGCGAGGAGTCTTTGAGGAATTTGTGGAAATGCCGAAGGCATATTCGTGCACTCACCCGTCAGTTCTGGCAAAGCAAGAAGGAAAGGGCGGGTTCGCCCAATCCCCGAACGGTTTTGCCACTAATAACACGAATTGACACAAATTGACACCGCTTTCGCGGTGTTTGGTGTCCTTTAAGATTTGGGGGATTAGCATGTATAAATTTCGTGGATTCGTGGCTGAAAAATCATTAGTTATTGGTGGAACCAGATTCCATTCAATGGACAAATCTTCAAAACGATATCTGTCCCCGGAAGGTAGTGAATGATATTTTGTGAATATCAGGAGAGCCGTTTTACGCTTGTCAATACAAATTTTTCTCCCGATATTTCCTGCTTATGTCTTTATTCAGCCGCATTTTATCACCCCAGGCACTCCTAAAAGAAAAAATAAAAGACTACCGGAATGTGGTCGCCGTGCAGGCGACCATGGTAGTCTCCGGGCTGATGCTTTCAGGATACCTCGTGCCCGGAAATACGACAGCGGCTTCAAAGGCGGTAACAGTTGTGATGTCGGGGTTTGCCGCGTTTTATGCATTTATGCTCTGGGATATGCTCCGCAACTTTACGGACAGGTTATGGATGATCCGACTGATCTTTATGATCATTTCCGCGGTGGTAGTGATGGGGCTGATCACTGAATTCCCATATTACCGGCTGGTTGAAGTGCCGGACCGGAGACTG
>DATDPY010000163.1:0-2137 GCA_035292565.1 Cyclobacteriaceae bacterium
CGTCAATGAATAGGGTCCCCTGATCGGCTTCCTCGAATTTTCCGATCCTGCGGGTTATCGCCCCGGTAAACGCTCCCTTTTCATGCCCGAATAATTCGCTTTCAATAAGATCTCTCGGAATTGCGGCCACATTAACCGGAACGAAAGGTTTATTGTTTCTGGAGGAATTATAATGAATGGATTTTGCCACCAGTTCTTTGCCCGTTCCCGTCTCACCATAAATGGAAACGGTAATATTGGCTTTAATGGCTTTCTGCATTAACCCAAAGATTTCCTTCATAGCGTTGGAGCTCCCGATTATCGATTTATTGAAATCATATTTTTCGCTGATTTCCTTTTTAAGCAGATTGATCTCTTTTATCAGGAGGATATTTTTCTTCGCATTATTAATTGAATTGACCAGTCTTTCCTTAGTTTCTTCATCTTTGGAAATGTAATCGTAAGCGCCGAGTTTCAGCAGGTTAACGGCTGTCCCGATATTTTCTTGCCCGGATATGATGATGACATGAGCGTCCTCATTATTTTCCTTGATGGATTTAAGCAATTCTTCGCCCTTGATGTCAGGAAGCGTGTAATCGAGTGTTATTATCGACGGTTTTTCATGAAGTTGGCCGATCACCGATCTGCCATCGGCGAAAACGCTTATTTCATGATCGGGGTTCAGTCCGATTACATACTTCAGGAATTTCTGATATGCCGGGTCATCTTCAATGATAAATATTTTTACAGGGTCTGATGAAGGCATAAAAATCAGTTATTAAGTATTGTTAAGATATAAAAGAATTGATAAATAGCTGAAATAAAACCTAAATTATTCCTGTCTTGTTCAAAATCGCCATACGGATTTTTGTTGCGACATTTGCTTTAATCGTAATCTTCGTAATTGTATTTTATATCTGGGCGGGTTCGCCGGGATTTTCGGAAAGCGGATACAATAAGATTATCCATTACAGGGAACCTGCTTCGATACGAACCGATACTTTTTCCGTAATGACTTTCAATATCGGATATCTATCGGGCCTCGATAATAACCTGCCTGTCAACACTCCCCTGGAAAAGACGCTGGATAATCTTGAACTTGCGGTCCAAGTGGTGAGTTCTGTATCCCCGACGATTATCGCGTTCCAGGAAATAGATTTTCATTCCAGTCGATCGGGATTTATCAATCAGTTGGATTCAATCGGGCTGAATAGCGGTTATGCTTACGGCTCTATGGCCGTGAACTGGGATAGAAATTATATCCCATACCCATACTGGCCCCCGCAGGTGCAATTTGGCAGAATGTTTTCAGGGCAGGCAATTCTTTCGGCAATAACGATAACCAATAATGAAATGTTGGTATTTCCCAAACCTTCCGAATATCCATTTTATTATAACCGGTTTTATATCGACCGTTTGCTTCAGATCACTACGCTGGAACTTAGTGATAGGTCGAAATTTCTGGTATTGAATGTTCATTTTGAAGCATTCAGCAAAACTGCCAGGGAAATTGATGCAGATATTCTGGCCGGTTACCTTCAGACCATTCCAGAGGGTGTTCCATACCTGGTTATGGGTGACTTTAATTCAAGACCTCCGTTTAAAATCGTATCCGGAAATGAAGAAAGAACTATTAGGCACATTTTTGAAATCGGTCTGGAATCGGCAATCGACGAAAGCATGTATATCGGAAATCCAGATGTTTTTAATACGTTCCGAAGCGACGATCCCTCAGAAATGATCGACTATATCTTTTATGATCCCCGGATAATAGCAAAAATTGATGCATTTGTGATCCGTGATGCGGGAATAATATCGGACCACCTTCCCGTTTTCATGAAATTTACATTAAAAAATTAAGAGGTGACTTTCTTATTTTTTAACTTACAGTATTAAAATCAATGACCTTATGATAAATTTTTTTAAAAAACTTCGCGAAGATGAAGTTAAACTGATGTATAAGGGGCCAACCCTGGTCACCGTTCTGATTGCCGGGGCCGATGACAGGATCGACAATAAAGAAATCAAAGAGGCAATCGAATTTACAAAGTTGGGTCAGTCAAAAGGAAAGAACCTGATGGTAGATTTTTATAAAGAAATTGCCGAGACATTTGAACATGACCTTAAGGAACTGATCCACACCCTGCCGGAAGATGCT
>DATDPY010000164.1:0-6759 GCA_035292565.1 Cyclobacteriaceae bacterium
CCGCTGAATATGCCAATCCCCTCGCTTCCCTGATTTCCTGAAAAACAATGGTCCCATAATAATCATTATACATCTCTACGTAAGGCATTAATTCAACATCAAAGATCGAAATTTTGTTAAGCAGTCGCATGTTTGTCTGCACCATGTCATAATTGATAAAATAAGTAAGACTCGATTTAAAATCAGCTTCCGGATAGATTACAGGATCCGGATATTCCATGACTTTTTCAGGCAACGGATGCTGTCTGGATAAAACGTCTACTGCGGTATTAATATCCGACTTTCCATAATATACAATCCTGTGTTTATATGTGCACATATCTTTCAAAATCGCCGTAAGTTCAACGGGATCAACCGATCGCATCTCCTGTTCCCGGAGAATATCGGTGAATGATGAACTTGAGCCGTACCGGCCATAATTCGACAAGGCAACATGAAGGATGAAATTATGATTTAGCTTGTTATTGGCCCTGTCTTTCAGGATTTTATCGACACATTTAAAATAGGACGCCGAGTCACCCTGTGCATGGGTCAACAGGTGTTCCAGCAGAGCGGCCCCTTTCTCCAGCGATTCATTCAAACCCGAAAGCATCACATAACTACGTTCATCACCGGTGAATACATCAAATCGCAATCCAAGTTTGAAAAATTCCTGTTGAACCTGGGCAGGTGTAAATTGATCGGTGCCAACGTATTGAAGATAGGCGACTGCAAGCGCCAGTTTTTTACTGTGCGACTTACCCATATCGATAACATACATCAGGTCAAACAGATCATTGCTTTTATTGGGTATATAAAACAGATCGATGCCGGATTTCAATTCCCTTTGCTGCAAATCCACATTAAAATCGATATAAACCGGTTTGATCTTTGTTTCGGGCTTATTTGCAATAAACTCCGAATACCACGATGACAGTTCCGTGCGGTTTATCTCAACAGGGGTTATTTCCGGCTTAGGGACTTTTATGATATCCCTGGCCTCCCCGCGTCGTTTGTAAACGATGACATAATTATCTTTATAATTTTCATTGGCAAACCGGATCAGATCTTCCCTGTGTATTTTTTCTAGTTCATCCAGGAATTTTACGTTCTCAATATATTTGCTTTCATTCATATAATTGAAAACGATTTCGAAGGCACGATTCTGGTAAGAATCCTGGCCACGAATTGTCTGCAGTTTAAGATCATTGATGACTGCCTTGATCAGCCAATCTTCGAATTCTCCTTTTTTTATCCTGTCAATTTCTCCCAAAAGCAATCCGGCAACTTCTTCCAGCGATTGGCCTTCCCTTGGTTGGCCCCAGAATTCATGATATCCATAATCTTTAAAAAAATTCATCCCGCACCCTCCATTCTGAATTTTCTGCTGTTGCACCAGGTTCAGGTCGATCAAACCGGCCGCATAATTGCTAAGAATATAATTGATCAGTGTAACATATTTTTTATCCTCGGTACTGTCGCCGCCGAAACGAAAAGCAAAAGCCAGATTTTCGGCTTCCGGACCATATACTTCCCTGGTTATGACCTCGGTTATCGGTTCTTCGCTGGGTAAATGAGGCTTCTCAAAATCCCCCGGAGGCAATTGCCCGAAAGTATTATTGATAAGCTTAATCGTCGTATCCATGTCAAAATCACCGCTCATGATGATAGCCATGTTATTCGGGACATAATATGACCGGTAAAAATTCATGATATTTACCATGGATGGGTTTTTCAAATGCTCTGGCAATCCGATGACCGATCTGCCCAGCGGGTGATGAGGCCACAACCCAGCCAGCATTGTGCTGTAAAGTCGCCATCCATCCTGATCCTGGGCCATATTAAATTCCTCGTATACGGTCTCCAGTTCCGTATGGAACAGCCGCATCGAAAAATTTGAAAATCTCTCAAATTGAAGCCCCAGCCATCGTTCAATTTCGTTGGAGGGAATATCTTCCATATAAGTAGTGCCCTGGTAGGTCGTGAAGGCATTTGTACCCTGCCCTCCGATTGCACTCATTAACTTGTCATATTCATTCGCAATGGAATATTTTGCGGCAAGTTGTGAAACGCTATCGATTTGCCTGTATATTCCTGCCTTTTCCAGTGAGTCGGTTGCGGCCCTCCGTTTTTCAAAGAGATCCGATATCTGGTTTAGAAGTACCTGCTCTTTTTCCCAGTCGGTTGTACCGAAATGACTGGTCCCCTTAAACATGATATGTTCAAAGTAATGAGCAAGCCCGGTTGTCTGTTCCGGGTCATGCAATGAACCTGCCTTCACGCTAATCAGGGTTTGGATTCGTGGGGCATCCTTAATAACCGTAAAATAAACCTCAAGACCGTTTTTTAATTTGTATAGCCGAACGCCGATAGGGTCATTGGTGACGGTTTCATAAACGAATCCATTTGGATCAGTTGAAGTCTTTATTGTATATTTTGATTTCGTGCAACTGAAACAAAATACACCGATACAAATAATAATGAGGAGGAGAAAATTATTTTTCACAGCTTTAATGAATTTAGGTTAAAAAAGAATTAATGTATTTAACGGGAGAAAAATTCTATCGCACCTTAATAAAGGTAAGAAAAACTAATTGATTATCAATAACTTTGGAGGTAATTCTCTGGTTTCGGGTACCGGGAATCCTGATATTCACGCTACAGCCTATCGCTGTTTTTTTTCGTTAGCACCAGTTCACCAAGAGTATTCTTCAGTATATTTTCCTGCGGGTAGCCGTGTCCCAGATGCTGCCTGAAACCTTCGGCATATTTCACATTGATTTCTTTCCCGCGTTGGCCGGCAAATCTTTTCATCGACAAAATATATTCATCCACTTTGTGGTGTGTCTTTAACCAGTTACGCTGGCTCTCATGGCATGCCAGCATCTTCTCCTTGATTTGCATGCTTGAGGTAATGTTTACGTATATGGCTGGAAGGACCGGGCTGCCAAAAATATCCTTGCCGTCCATTGGGTCGGAATAATAAAGTTGCGGCACCGGTCCAAATGGGTCTTCAGTGAGCTCCATGTTCTTAATGCCCGAGCAAAAACAAGCCGTTTGAACAATATGGCTGGTGATCTCATGATCCATCATGTAATCCGTCGGGCTCGAAGTAAATACCAGGGATGGACGAATTTTCCGGATCAGCGTGGTCGTCTTATTAATGGATTCCCGATCGTAGAAGATAAATGCGTCGTCAAATTCCAGGCAGTGATAAATTCCATCCAGTATTCCTGCCGCTTTCACGGCTTCAGCTTTCCTGACCATGCTGATTTCTTCACGTGTGAGTTCAACGGTTCCCTTATCCCCACGGGCCATAGTTGCAATATGAACGGTCCATCCTGAATCCTTCAATAAGGCCAATGTGCCGGCACACATAAATTCCGCATCGTCGGGATGCGCAAAAATTCCAAGGACAATTTTTAACATCAGGCTAAAAGTCATTTAATATCAACAACTTTCCCTGTCTTTGCAAATTGATGAAGGCTCAGCCCTGCTGTTTATCACCAAATAAAAATTTGAAACAACGGGTTCTGGCATTTTATGATGCCATTATTTAACTTTCGGATGATTATTTATTGCCCGAATTTTTAAATTTGGCGAATATGCCCGATAACCCTTCCGGTCATAAGGAACCCGCTTCCTCAACATTTCAACCGGCCACCCGGATTTATTCACTCGACGCCCTGCGCGGCTTCGACATGTTCTGGATCACCGGAGGAGAAGGACTGGTCCATGCCCTGGCCATTGCCGGCGCATGGAGCGTGATGAATTCGCTCGGCAACCAGCTTCACCATGTGAAATGGGAAGGCTTCCGCTTTTACGACCTGATATTCCCATTATTCATGTTCATCTCCGGCGTGGCCATTCCTTTTGCGATGACATCAAAAATCCAAAAGGGGACGGCGGGCAGGGAATTGTTCAAAAAGATCCTCAGGCGGCTGGTCATCCTTTTTATTTTTGGCATGATCTACAACCAGTTCTGGTGGAATGACTGGACAAATCCGCGCATTGCCAGCGTACTTGGGCAGATCGCTTTTGCGTACTTCTTTGCCGCCCTCATCTTCATTAAAACACAAAAGATCAGATCTGTAATCATATGGGCCTGCGGCATCCTGGCATTCAATGCTATCCTGCAATTATTCGTTCCCGTGCCGGGATTCGGGGCTGGAGTGCTTACGCCCGAGGGTTCCATGAATGCTTTCATTGATCAGCGCCTGCTTCCGGGCCTGTTGCTGGACAAGACCTTCGACCCGGAAGGAGTTTTGAATATTGTATCGGCAACATCCGTAACCCTCATGGGTGTCATCGCCGGCCTCATCCTGATGATTGGCAACTGGTCTTCCTACAAGAAATTCACCGTATTAGTAATCATTGGAATTATACTTGTGGTCCTTTCCTTTTTGCTCAGGAACGACTATCCCATGATCAAGAAGGCATGGACCAGCACCTATGACATGCACGCCGCCGGCTACAGCTTTGTCCTCCTGGCCCTTTTCTACCTGGTTATCGATATCTGGAAGTTCCGGAAATGGTCATTTTATTTTACCGTTATCGGGATGAATGCGATCACGGTTTATATGGGCACCCATGTTATTGATTTTATGTACACATCAAAAGGATTGCTGGGAGGTCTGACCATGCATCTCGGGCCCTGGGGTGAAGTCGTTTTGTGGATTGCGTACCTTGGCATTGTATGGCTCTGCCTTTACACACTTTACAGGAACAAGATATTTCTTAGGGTATAGGATCGATTCCTCAAATATTGGATGATTTGTTGAATTGTGGAATTGTGTAATCGTGGAATCGGGTAATAGGCAATCCGCTATTAGTTTTCGGTTCCCCGATTCCACGGTTCCACGATTGCGAAACAATTCTATGATTCCCAGATCCTATTTCGAACCAACCGCTTTCCCGGAAGGTATCTCTCTGAAAATTCTGTTCTTAAAGTCTCCAAGCCAGGGCCATAATTTCTGCCGGTTAAGATCAACTTCCGTAACGGCAACCGGGTCTTCATGAGTGGCTTCAACAAGGATTTTTCCTTCAAGGTCGAACACGGCTGACTTCATATCGTAGGTAGAGGATACCAGATAAACCTGGTTTTCAATCGCACGGGCAGAAGCTAACGTAAGATTTCCTCCGGCTATCGGCATAAGAATAATTTCGGCACCCTCCCTGGCCAGGCCTCGCGCCACTTCGGGAAAGGTAACGTCCCAGCAGATCATCATGCCGATCCTTCCGAAATCGGTATCAAAAACCGGGAGCGAGTTACCCGGAGTAATGCCACCATCGATCTCCTCCCGCGGCAGGCTTACTTTATGGTAAACACCGGCAAGCTCCCCGTTCCTGTCGATCAGCACCGAGGAATTAAAGACCTCGTTTCCCGATTTCTCCAGGATGCCGGCAACAATATATATTTGATTTTCCCGGGCTACCTTTCCTAAAAAATCGGTGGCGGGCCCGGGTATAGGCTGGCTAGCCTGCACATAACCCAGGCCTGTGCCCACCATGGTTATGCTTTCCGGCAGGCATACAATATCCGCCTTTTCAGCAGCCGCTTTTCGGACCAATTCGGCATATTTCTCCAGGTTTTCCTGCCAGCCCGTGCTCCGGTGAGGCTTGTAATGTGCCGTGCCCAGGCGGACAAGCCGGGGTTTGACAGGATCCGACTTTTCAAAGGAGAATCCTCCGAACCTGACCTCCCCGTCGGCATCCCAGCGGTATACGAGCTCGATCTTTGCCCGGTTAACTTTTTGCGGGACAAGGTAAACCTGGCCGATCATATTCCAGCCTTCCCGGCTTTTTTCTCTCAGGAAGATGGGATACTCCGCTTCGCCTACCTGTTTACCCTGCACATCCAGCCACAGGATCCTTCCCAGTATACAACGTTCCGGTTCATCCACCTTCTGCGCTTTATAAAAAACGTTGAATTTATAATATTCCCCTGAGTTAATTTTCTGTTCTTTCGTCCAGCGGCCATCGGCATATTCCTTTCCCCCGCCCGAAAGGTAAAGGGTTGGCTCATCGCGGAATTTCACTTCTTGGTCAATCTGATAAACCGGAGCGATGGCATCACGATGGCATTCGAACCACCATTCCGACGGAACATTTTCTCCGGGCTTTCCAATGATTATGGGGCCAGGGATAAGTACACAGAAAATCGACAGGAATATGATCGCTTTCATGTTTTTTATATTTACGGCTCTGATCCGTATTCTTATTTCATTTCTCATAAACTTTAATTACATTTTAGAAATTGAAAACTGAACGGTCAAAATTGCGGGTTAGATATCCTATAATAAAATTACCTTAATTAAATCAAAAAATCTTCCATAAATGAAATCCGGGATTCAATCAAAGGCACTGTTCTTATTTACTCTGATAATTACCTGTATGTCTGCTTCTGTATTTTCCCAGGCCACAACCGGGAAATTTAAACTGGCGCTTGCACAAATGTATGTGGAGCCCGGAAACCTCGAAAAAAACCTCTCTCATGCCGCGGACCTTGTAGCGGAAGCAACTTCCGGGGGGGCCGATGTTGTGCTGCTTCCTGAAGTAATGGACCTGGGCTGGACACATCCCTCAGCCCATGAATTTGCGGGAACGATTCCGGGCGGCGAGGCAAGCAAAAGATTATGCCAGGCTGCGAAAAAAAATAATGTGTACATCTGTGCCGGGATCGTTGAGCGGGACGGGGAAAAAGTTTACAATGCGGCTGTCATTATAAACAATAAGGGCAAGATCCTGGTGAAGCACCGAAAACTGAATGAACTGGATATC
>DATDPY010000165.1:0-10163 GCA_035292565.1 Cyclobacteriaceae bacterium
CAAAGCAAGAAGGAAAGGGCTGGTTCGCCCAATCCCCGAACGGTTTTGCCACTAATAACACGAATTGACACAAATTGACACCGCTTTCGCGGTGTGTGGTATCCTTTAAGATTTGGGGGATCAGCATGTGTAAAATTCGTGGATTCGTGGCTGAAAAATCATTAGTTATTGGTGTAACCAGATTCCATTCAATGGACAAATCTTCAAAACGATATCTTTCCCCGGACAGTAGTGATTTGGGATTTGGGATTTTTAAGGACTGAACAAATTATCCAACTTATGTACTTCACTATCTCCTGTTAGGTTCTGGCCAGTCGAGGTTGGGACAGGTGAAATAATTTTAAGTGCCGGTCCCCATAATCTTTCCGGGAATTTTTATCTTTAAAAAAATTTTTGGCGGTGAGATCTCCCCAGGCATTTTCTGTTTCCGCAACGGTTTTATTTTCACTTGCCGTTCTATTTTCTGGCTGTAAACACCCGAATACTTTGGAAAGGATCAAAAAAGAAACCTTTGGCGCCGGTCGTAACGGTGAACAAGTTCACGCATATACCATTCTGAATGCATCAGGCGCCCGCATCAGGGTATTGACCTACGGAGCAATCCTGTCTGAGGTCTGGGTCCCCGACAGGAATAACAGACTGGCGGATGTCGTTCTGGGCTATCATTCCATCGACAAGTATATTACGAAGAATGCTCAGTTCGGCACCATAGTCGGTAGGTATGGCAACAGGATTGCAAACGGCCGGTTTAGTCTCGACGGTGTGGAATACAAGCTGGCGACGAATAACGGCCCCAACCATTTGCATGGCGGACCCATGGGTTTCGATAAAAAAACGTGGGAAGCGGAGGAAGTCGCCGGAGAAAATTATGCCGGTGTAAAGCTCCACTACCATAGCGCCGACGGCGAGGAAGGCTATCCCGGGAACCTCGACGTTTATGTTACATACACGCTCAACGACAGCAACGAGATCCGGATCGAATATTCGGCAATAGCAGATAAGCCTACCGTGCTGAATCTTACCAATCATTCTTATTTCAACCTCAAAGGCCAGGGTGAGGGCAATATCCTCGACCATGAGCTGATCTTGTTTGCCGAAAAATATATTCCAACCGACAGTACCTCCATCCCGCTGGGTCCACTGGCGGATGTCGAAGGGACGCCCTTCGATTTCAGGGAAGCCCATCAGATCGGTGAAAGGATCGGCGCAGAAAATAATGAACAGCTTAAATTCGGGAAGGGATACGATCATTCGTTTGTCGTAAATGGTAACACCGGCACCCTCCGTCCCGCCGCCAGGCTGAGGGATTCTTCGACAGGAAGGGTCCTCGATGTACTGACCACCGAGCCTGCGGTCCAGCTTTATACCGGGAACAACCTGAATGAAAGTTATATCGGTAAGGACGGCCATGTCTACAATAAAAATTCAGGGGTTTGTCTCGAGACCCAGCATTATCCTGATTCTCCAAATCGGCCGGAATACCCCTTGACAGTGCTGAGACCGGGGCAGACCTATACACAGACGACGATATTTAAATTTTCAGTTGACTGACCCGTACGGCAGGCGCCTCGGCGGGGATTCACTGATCGATTCGCCGGAAAGAATATCCTCTTGAGGTGAGTTCCCCGATCAGCTCATCGAGACGGTAATAGAATTTATCTTTTCTTGCAGGATCCGTGCCGATATGAGTAAGCAGGATAAATCCGTTCAGACCATTTTTTTTCTCATAGGCGAGAATCCGGTTATAGATCGTATCGGAAGATATGTATGAGCTTCCCAGTCCAGGATAGGTCCAGTCCTGGTTTGAAGAAGTTCCCGGCGAGAAATTAACCAGGGTAAGTCCGGCTTCCCGGGTCCATCCGGCAATTGCCCGATTATACCATTCATAGGGCGGCATGAAAAACATGGCATCCTTCATTTCAATTCCGAATTTTTTCAATTCCGCATAATTATCCCTGATATCGTTCATAAACTCATCCCTGGTCACCAGCAATGAATCTCTTTTCTCCCAACTGCAATACAGGAGGTGCCTGTCGGAATGCGCCCCAAGGTAGTGGCCATCGGCAGCCAAAGTCCCGATGATTGTTTTGAATTCAGGATTCCTGTAAAAATCACCTGTGAGAAAAAATGAAGCCTTGATCCCATGCTTGCTCAATATATCCTTGATGAAGTACGCCCCATCGGCAAATTCATGGCCGGTAAATACGAGGTTTATCTCCTTCGCAACCGTATCGGTTCGTATATAGGCGCCAAAATCATCGGCCTTCCAGTTCCTGAATCGGGAATCCTGACGGTTGCATGAGACCATGCCGCAGACTATGATCAACAGAATGGTCCCGCTGAAAATGTAGTGAAAATACTTTGTCAATTTACCCGTAAAAAAATGTGAATATTATATCAAATATCAATGATATTCCCGAATATTAAAAATCAATCTAACCCATCAAAAATGGATATCGCAGGAATCGGAATTGACCTCGGAGGCACGAAATGTGCCGGGGCATTATTCGATTCATCAGGGAAGATCCTCAGTCGTCACCATGCCCAGGTGGCAGGATCGGGGGGAACGGAAGTCGGGGAAAAAATAGCAGCGCTTGCACAAAAACTTTTAGAGGAAGGCGACAGCAATAACTTCACGGTAAAAGGAATCTGCGTATCAGTTCCCGGCATCGCTTATCAGTCGACGGGCAAGGTATGGGCGCCCAACATCCCCGGGTGGGAAGAATACCCGTTAAGACCGGAGTTGGGAAAATTGATCGGCAGGGAAATTCCGGTTCATATCGACAGCGACAGGGCCTGCAGTATCCTTGGAGAGGTTTGGGCCGGGTCGGCAGCCGGATGCGACAATGCTGTTTTTCTTGCTGTTGGAACGGGTATCGGTGCCGGCATCCTTTCCGGCGGAAAAATAATCAGGGGCTCCATGGGTATAGCAGGCGCTATTGGGTGGATGGCCCTGGATTCCGAATTCAAAACAGGTTATGAAAAATTCGGGTCTTTCGAGTATAACGCTTCCGGAAACGGCCTGGTGAGGGTTGCGGGAGATCTCCTGGGTCAGAAAAAAATCAGCTCGGCCATTCTCACGGAAAAAAACCTTGAAGCCAGGACCATATTCGAGGCATATGAAAGGCATGATCCGCTTGCCGTTGCCGTGATCGGCAATGCCGTCATCTACTGGGGCAAAGCGGTTGCCAACCTGGTGAGTATTTTTGATCCTGAAGTAATCATCTTCGGCGGCGGAATTTTCGGACCCGGCGTTTTGTTGCTGGATTCCATTTATCGTGAAGCGAAACGGTGGGCCCAGCCCGTGAGCATAAAGAAAGTTAAATTGCTTCCTTCCGCGCTTGGAGCTGATGCAGCCCTTTTTGGAGCAGGTAAATTATCAATGGATCCCGGAAAATAGTCATTTATGAATCCTGATTATAATAAAAAACTCGTCTTTGCCGCAGCCTGCCTGGCCGTATTCCTGTTTGGCGTTGTGATGCTGAGCCTGGGGACGATCATGCCGTTCATTACCGCCAAATATGGCCTGGATGAATATTCAAAAGGAATATTGGCAACGGTTCTTCCGTTCGGGATTCTGGCAGGTTCGATCCTGTTCGGCCCCGTCGCCGACCGTTACGGCTACCGGTACCTGATCCTCATCGGTGTATTTATCTTTATGTGCGCTTACCTGCTGATTGCCCGGACCTCATCCGTATTAACATTATCGCTTGTATTTTTTTTCATTGGCTTCAGCGGGGGTATCCTGAACGGGTCGGCCAACGCCCTGGTTTCCGGTGTCAGCGAAGACTTTAACGAAAACAAAGCGGCAAACCTGTCGCTGATGGGTGTATTCTTCGGCATCGGCGCCCTGGGAATGCCTTTTATCCTGGCCATGTTGACACGGCTTATTCCGTTTGAGAAAATGATTACGGGAGCGGGATTCCTGATGATCCTTCCGTTAATTTATTTTTACCATATCAGGTATCCCGCAAGCAGGTCTGCGAAGTCAGTGTCAATCAAAGCCTGGTTCCGCCTGGCTGCAACTCCACTGATGTTCCTCACGGGCATGATCGGCTTCTTCCAAAGCGGGCTTGAATCGCTCGTGAACAACTGGATTACTTCCTATTTGATCGGCACGGCCGCGGTAACGGAAAAGAAAGCGCTCTTCGCCCTCACCCTCTTTGTGGGCGTATTTACCTTCAGCAGGCTGCTGCTGGGCGTCATATTCCGGAAGGTTGGGCAGGGATTGGTTATTTCCGTTTCGATGCCCCTGGTTTTTTCCGGCGTAATTATTCTCATGGTACCCGGGGGAAATGATTATTACCTGGTATCGCTTGTTTTATTCGGACTCGGACTGGCCGCCACTTTTCCAGTTATCACCGGGTATGCCGGCGATCTTTTCAAGGACCTGCCGGGCACTGCCATTGGTATTCTCTTCACCCTGTCGCTGATCGGGAACATGGGCATCAATTACCTGACAGGATTCATTACAGGAAAATTCGGGTACAACGCTTACCCTGTGATATTTGCCGCGGTGGTACTGTTGATGTCGCTGATATTCTTACTTTTTTACAGAAAATATAATGCATCAAAAATATCTTAACTAAATCTTAATAACATGCTTGCGCTTGAATGGTTAAAAAATGCCCGGAAGGTGATGGATGATATTGAATCTTCACAACTGAAAAATATCCGGAAATCTGCAGAGATCATGGCCTCATCGATTGAAGCCGGACGGTGGGTGCATA
Source organism: Cyclobacteriaceae bacterium (assembly GCA_035292565.1). Lineage (GTDB taxonomy): Bacteria > Bacteroidota > Bacteroidia > Cytophagales > Cyclobacteriaceae > DATDPY01. The sequence continues at coordinate 4,731 of DATDPY010000165.1, forward strand.
CTTTTGGCTGCGGTCATGCCACGTTGCCGGTGGAGGAAATGTATCCGCGGATCGGGGGGTTCGTCGGCTTTCACCCCATCATCGAGCTTCCCCTGTCATTTTTCACTCACATTGTCGGCGACATGGGAGTTCAGCAATTCGTATTCCTGGAAAGGGTGGAAGGTTACGGCGTGGAGATCATGAAAGTATGGAACTTCGATCCGAGAGATACACTCTGGTTATTTTCCCATACAGGCATTAACAACGTGAATATTGATGTGGCCCTGGAAGGAAGGAAAAGAGGGATGAAAATTATAGTATACGGGTCGGCCGGCGATCTCGCCAACAGGAAGTCGCGGCATTCCAGCGGGAAGACCCTGTTCGAACTCGCTGATGTGGTCGTGGATACCTGCGCACCGCTGCAGGATGCATCGGTTCCCCTTAAGAATCATTTCGATAAAGTGGGGCCGGTATCGACGATGGCCTTTGTGACCACGGTGTGGATGACCATCGTTACCGTTGCGGAGATCCTGGCCGACCGCGGGGTGAAGCTCTATATTCATCCGTCGCACAATATTCCCGGCGATACTACTGCCCATGACCGGCTCGATGCCGCGTTGAAGGAATACAAGAAAAGGGTGGCGGGAGTTTAGGAAAGGGCGTTCGCTGCTACGGGTCGTAGCGGATGCTACGACCGGAAGGGATAATGCTACGACCAGGACTTTCTTTTAAACGAGATTCCAAGCCCTGCACCGGGATACCAATGGTCCCTGGGCTCTTCACGGAAATATAAAAATTCCCTGCCTGTTTCACGGGAAAATAAAGCCAGCTTGTCGGTGCAATGGGAATTATCGCCGAGGATGATGGCTTTGTCAGTTATCAGATGCTTTATGGCCAGGTATTCGCGGTATTCGTAATCGGCGGAATGATCGCTGTCGTTGACGAACAATCCGATCGGATCCCTGAATTGTGAGAGGCTCCGGATGGAATCCCCGTACAGGATCTTTCCGAATTCGGCGAAAGGACCCGTAAGCAAATACCCTGCCTCCGGGTTAATTTCAGTCCCGTAATATTTTCCGGGAAAACCTTCCTCGTTATTTTTCATCAATGCCGAGCAAAGCAGGATGGAGCCCAGCCCTTTATCTACGCCGGTTTCGACAATTGTTTCAGGCTTCAATATTCGGGCAAATGCATACCAGCCAAGCCTCCGGCCGAACCGCACAGTCTGGTCGGCATACCTTCCTTCCGGCATTCGTTTAACCGCCTGAATAATGGTATCTTTTAGCAAAGTATTGTCCCTGGCCTCATGCATATATCGCAGGATCTCTTCAACTCCTTCACCGGTAACCACCGATATGGTATGAGCCAGGTATTCCATATTTGTATCGGTAAGGTCGTAGGTGAAATTTGTGAATTCTCTTGAATTAAAACCCCATTTCAGAATTTCCGGATATTTTTTATTGAAATAACCTGATGCAGAATATACTCGACGGATAAAATTCAATATCCAGATCTTTTTCAGGAACCGCAGAAATTTTCTCACAATGGAAAGGTTTAGCCCGGTCAGTATCCGGGGTTTTAAAAATGCCCAAATCCCCTGATTACTCAAAGGGAATTATCCGAAATTCGCACTGTTCTGTTTCAGGTCTCCTCGACAACCTTCCATCCCATCTGGCGGGCGAGTTCATAAACAGGCTTTTTAAGATCGCCGTAGAAAGTCAACCGGTGCCAGCCCCACAAGCACCAAGCACCAAATTCCAAGCGAAGCACCAATTTCCAAGCGCAAAGCACCAAATTCCAAATTCCAAAATTCAAATTCGGAATTCCAATAGTAAATGGGTTTAAATCATGAAATCAGATTCTTTTAGATTTGGATCTTGGAATTTGGAATTTGGAATTTGAGATTTGAAATTTGAAATTTGAAATTTATTTTTGCCTAATCTATTTCCTCTTCCCGTATCCGAACCTCTGCCTTTCCCCCTGTGATCCCGGAAATGTTCCCTGGAATGAAGCGGGTCACGCGGTTTGGCGAAGGATGTTACAGATAATCCATACCAGGTCAGGGAAATAATGGAGGCAGCGATTACGACCAGAACTATTTTCCGGATTCCATTAAAGGCGCTTGGGATACCGGGTGGAATGGGTGTGGGTGTGGGTGTTAGTGTGGGTGTGGGTGTTAGTGTGGGTGTGGGTGTGGGAAACAAGGCAAACCTGATATGCTCAAGTAGCGTTTTGAAAGTTCTAAAAATCCATGACAAGTTCAACGCGATATGGACTGCAATCAGCCAGATCATGATATCTGCCGTAAAGAAATGGAGCCATCTCCAGAATGGAGAATTCGTTCTTTCGATTCCCGGGGAAGGAAGGATGCTCCCTGAGATCATCAATCCCGAGAAAATGATTGTCGTAAACCCGGTAAAGATCAGGATAATGAGGGCGAATCTCAGCCTCTGCCCATTCGCTTTCTCCCTGAAGAAATTCATGATCATGCACGAAATCCATTTCCAGTGTAAAAGAATATGCGCGATCAGCACAATCCCGATCGAAACGCCCAGCCACTCGTGAATGGTAATCCCGGTTACCTGACGATTATAGTTCATCATGAGCATGGTCAAGAGGGCAAGGTCGATCAGGAGTTCAACGAATTTCCCGGAATTGTCGCGGGTCATGTCTTTTGATTTTATCTCTGTGAGATTAGATGATAACAGAATAGAAAACCTGCTGACGCGGGCAGGATATTCAAGGATTATCCGTGAAAAAATAAAATAAAGATTCCGATCATCAAAGAATCCATGTGGCAACCTTGACAAATATCCTGAAGTCAAATGCTGAACTTCTATATCGGCGTTAACAGGAGTTTCCTGAATTCCACTTCAGAACCTTCAGCCTGGACGGCTATCTGTCCCCTGGAAGCGGTGCAGTCAAATCCTTCATTCACGAGGTCGCCGTTTACCCATACTTTTATAGCGTTACCCAGGCATTCGATGACCATGGTATTCCATTCTCCCGGGGGGTTTTCGGAGCCGTCGGTAAGGTTCAGGATCCTCCTTTGTTTGCCTTCTGTAATTCCCCATTCTTCTTTAGGACCGCGTCGATTTTCCATATCCGGGACCGTAACATCTTCTACGATGCACCAGAAGTCGCCCGCATTTTCATGAAACATCTGTACTTCCAGGGATTTCGGGAACATTTTATACAACGCCCTTGGTGTGGATGCATAAACCAGGATCCCGCAATTCCCAGGTTTGCCGGCGAAACGGTACTCCACTTCGAGGCGGAAATCCTGGTATATGGAATCGGTGATCATGTGGCCTCCCGGTGTACCCAGGCTGACCAGCATGCTATCTCTGACAATAAAGGGGCTCCTTGCTTCCGGATTTTCATCCATTTCAGGAACATCCGCGTGCCAGCCGGTGAGATCCCGGCCATTAAAAAGGCTGACCGGCTTGTTCTTTCGAAAAGAATCGCATGAAAAGATCCAGTAAAATATCAGGAAGAAAAATATTATTTTTTTCATAGAGTGTAAAATAATTTAAATCACCTTGTAGCTCCCCGGCGTGGCAATCGGGTAATAACCATCCCGGTCAGGCAAAACCGGAGGTGTATCATTCCAATTCACGACGGAAGGCATGAGCCGGATTGACGAATTCAGGACCTCATCACGGGTTACATGCTGGCCTGAATAGGAGGCATACCGTCCCAATATGGTGGTCAGCGTGGATTCGACACCATTCAGAAAATTATTAACAACGGTGCCCTTGTTGATATTTTCAAACAAAATATCATGTTCAACCTGGAATGCATTCGTTTCTTCGATTCCGCGGTGATCGTAAAGAATATTCCCCTTGTAATCCCGAATGAGGCTGATGTTTCCCGACAGTTCCACAGCGCCTTTGGTGCCGATCAGTTTTTCACCCGTTTTATTCATGCATCCTTTGATATGCCTGCATTGGCTGTTCAGCAAACTATCATCCCCATAACTATATTCCACATAATGGTGATCGTAAATTTCGCCGTATTCTTTTCCTGTCCGGACCTGCCTGCCGCCCATCCCCTGGGCCGAAACGGGGTATGCCTGCTTTGCCCAGTTAAATGCATCGATATTATGAATATGTTGCTCCACGATCTGATCCCCGCAAAGCCAGGTAAAATAATACCAGTTCCTCATCTGGTATTCCATTTCCGTATACTCCGGTTTTCTTTCTTTCATCCACACGCCTTCGCTGTAATAATATATCTGGCCGGAAACAATCTCCCCGATCATTCCATCATGGACACGTTTCATGATTTCAATATACTTATTGCTGAAGTGTTTCTGCAAGCCGATCACGATGCTGATCGGTTTCCCCTCCGCCAGTTTTACCAGCTCGAAAAGTTTCCTTACGCCGGGAGCGTCGGTGGCGAGCGGCTTTTCAGCAAAAATATGCTTGTTCTGCCTGATCGTCTCCTCCATTTGATAAGGTCGAAATCCCGGAGGAGTGGTTAATATAACGACATCGGCCGCGGCGATTGCTTTCTTATAGGCATCCAATCCAACAAATTTTGTTTCCTCCGTAACGACCACTTTATCTTTTACATTTCCGGCAGCTCCGGACCAATCGGAGATTTTTTCTGCCGTCAGCGCCTTGTAGCAGCTATCCAGGCGGTCGCGAAAGATATCGGCCATGGCAACCAGTTTTACATTTTCTTTTGTCATCAATGCCTGCATAGCCGCGCCGGTGCCCCTGCCTCCACATCCAACCAATGCAAGCCTGATTTCTTTTTCCGGCGGATTTACGTAAGCGCTTGTTTCGACGGATAAGCCTGAAACCATCATGCTACCGACTGTCAAGGCTGTCCCTTTCAGAAACTTTCTCCGGTCAATTTTTTCTTTCGTTTTCATAGTGACTTTTTTAGGGATAATAAGAATCCGGATTCATACTTAAATATACTTGAAAATACCTGGCAATGTATTAAATTTTCCTTTCAGGTTGCCGGGGCCGGAATAATCTCTTTGGTTCTCAGTTTTGCTTTCTTGAATATTCCCAGCAATCCATCTAGGCCTACACTCATGATGATATTATACAGGAAGGCTATAAAAGCCAGGAGGAGAAGCGTCCCTGCCAGGCCTGCCAGGATCATATAGATATTAAATTCGCCCTCGAAGTACAGCGTACGTCTGAGCATTCCTTTCAAGCCGGCCAATCCCATAAAAGCTCCCATGCCAATACCGCCGATGAGATGAGCCCAGAAATGGAAATTGGCAAGTTTCTGACTGTACAATTTCGCCCCGTTTGTGAGAATAGGCAGGAGTATATAAATAGCCGAATACAAAGTCATTGAAAGTCCTACCAGCACGGCTACATGCACGTGGGGCCCGACGATCCATTGAGTATTATGCAATATCCTGTTCAAGCCTATATCGGCCTGCATGATTCCTGCAGGCACAGCTAGTGCGAATCCAAGCAAACCTCC
>DATDPY010000166.1:0-2185 GCA_035292565.1 Cyclobacteriaceae bacterium
CCGAGAAAGTCGTCATGTTGAATATTCACTCCGGCATCGTTTGGATAACCGCCGGGAAACCCTGGCCGGTTAAAATCAGCCGGGATGTGTTCCTTAACCTCCGGCCAACCGGTGAGGGTACCATCGGGATTGCCTCCCGTATTTAGAAATTCCGCAACAGTCTCATCATTGCCCCGGTAAGCCTCCATCCGCAAGGGAATTCGCGCCCTGCCATCGGGATTCATGATCGGGATCAGTACAACGCGGTCAAGCTTCCCGACGATGGACATAATCTCAGGCCATTCCTTTCCGCGAAGGTCCTTACCGGTTTCAATTACCGATAACAGGTTTACCATTCCCACAATGCCTTCAAACTCCCCGCCATGAACTGCAGCCATTCCCAGGTAAACTTTTTTGCCATGGTCGGGTCCGCGGTATACTCTAACGTCACCATATCCGAGCGAACCTGAAAAAGTGGAGGTCCCCTTTCCCTGTCTCGCCTTGCCATAAAATACGGCATAGATGGGACGGCCACCGGCGGAATTGCCAATTACTTTTACCTGGCCTTTGTGTATATTGTTTTTTAGGAATTCGTTTACTTCTTCTGTTGTCGACTTCCAGAAAGCGGGGATGTCTTCCCTTTCACGCAAGTAATCTTCCGGCACCTCGAAGGTAAAATTCCCGGACTTTACATTTCTTATTTCCTGGCCATAAAGATCACCTGCAATGGCAAGCACAAAGAGTGGGAGAAAAACAATTCTATGACTGATTTTCCAGGAAACACCCCGATAATTTTTGATATTAAAGGTCCGTATCATATAATAATTAAATTTATTCATCCTGCATAAGCCGGTACATTCTTTCCATGCCTGAAGGTGCGTTATGTATATGCTTTAACTGATCAGCACGATTAAGAATGCCCTGCCGGTAACTTTCTTCCACCTGGGTCGGATAGTGTTGCCAAACCAATTCAGCCTTTCTGGTTTCATTTATGCAATAATCGATTTCTTCTGTGGTCAGCGTGTCAAGGAATGATTTTGCTTTTTCCCAGTCCTCTTTCCCGGCAAGACCGGTATACGGCTGATCTTCTCCAAAGTAAATAGTTGATTTTGCCTTATTTTTTAAATCTTTCCATGCGGAAACTACCGCATCCCTGAGTATAATATGATCAATGTGTTCTTTAATTCCCAAAGGCAGGAGGATGGCCGTTTCTTTCTGCGACAACCAGTCTGCGGCACAAATTTTTATCCTCCCGAATATTTCCCAGTCCTCTGAATCAAAATCTTCCTGGTTTCCCTGAGGAAATTCGAATAATTCCCCTTCTTTCCATCCCTTTTGGCGGATGACACATTCTTTTTCAGCCTTGATTTCGTACCGGTATTCGCCAAAACCGATCAACTCATCCAAACAATTCAAATCTTCCAGCAAGCGTATCCCTGTGGCGTGCTGAATCCTTTGCAGGCTGGTGTCTTTGTTCCCTTCATCATCACGGGCCTGGTAATTTGACCGGCTGAATATTTGAACGATATGGATATTTTTTGAAGAGGTCAGCCCTTTTTCCCTGAGCATGCCAAGGTAGCCGCCGAAGGTCAGGGGCACGTCATCGTAATGCGGACTGAGTATTAATAAATTATTTTCCCGTATCGCTTCTTCAATTTCTTTCATTGATGAACAACGTTAAAATATATGTTCATTGTGAATTATCTGAAATTTTCGTATGCCCTTCAGGTCAATATCAAAATTGATGGTATCCGGCGAAGTCACCGATAATGCGCTCAACATTCTCCCGGCGCGTAAACAGGTAGGTAATTTTCCGCCCGAAAATGGAAATCCAAGAATCAGGCCCATGATGAGGCCAGAGAGAACGGCATCACCAGCTCCTGCCGAATTGACAACAGGAACTTTAAAGGCCGGGAGAAATTCCAACCTGCCATTTTCATAACCGTACATTCCCCTGCTGCCGCATGTTATGCAAAGCTTCATTCTCTGATTGACATTTGAAATTTTTCTGATGCAAGCCTGAATGATTTTTTCTATTGGAGCTTTTTCTGAAATTTCGCCGAGAGCTGCCGCTTCACCCATGTTAACCGACAACAGATTGATCCTTCTTAAAAGATATTTTACTGCCGGGGTCTTTAATTCTTCGCTCACGAATGATGCAAGTACAAATGCCCGGGTTGCGCTCCCGAGGCGGATCAGCTTACTC
>DATDPY010000167.1:0-4298 GCA_035292565.1 Cyclobacteriaceae bacterium
ATGATCCTCCCGGAAGCAAAAGCCATTTTGAATATCCTATGTATGCTGAACGAGCACAATTAATGATCTATAATAATACCTTCCCTGAATTTAAAGTGCGTACAAGATTATATGATGTAGATGAATCTACTGGACTCCCGGGAAAAGATTTGTTAAATAAAAGTGTGATCACGAGATCGGAGATTGACAGCGGATTACTTAAAATCGACTTATCAAAATATAATATCGAAATACACGGAGACTTTTTCCTTGTTTTTGAATGGATACTTGATAAAAATGACCGAAGATTTTTGTTTCAACAGTTCGAAGGATTCCGCAAGCAAAATCCCGATAAGGTAAGCGTGGACTATAGTTATATTGATGGCAAAAAATTTCATTATCTGAATTACCTTGGGAATTTATATGCAGGCCCATCCTTTGGAATATCTGTATCGCGAAAGTCGGTAAATAATAATGTGTGTTATTACCGGCTTAATAGTTTTGGCGAATGGAAGCGATCGCCATCAATACTTACGGCTGATATCATATTGAGCGATGCTCCTTCATGGTCGAATAATGGGAGAGCTCCTGCTGACACGGTTTTTGACGGTACAAAGGAAGAATTATTATCTTATTATAGCATCGAGCCGATGGGCCTGAAACTTGGTCTTGCGCAGGATAATGTAATACAGGATAGTATTGACCAGCCATTCATCCAGCGGGACAAGGATCCTGTCAGCATCGCGGTCCACAGGATTAATAATCAATTTAATTTCTTCGCGAATAACCCATCCTATTATCCTTACCGTCTTACAATGAATTTCAGCGGAATTATAAACCTGATGCCTATAATTACTTCTGAAACTTTTATTTTAAAAACAGGCCAGAATCGATTACTGACTTTTAATGTTGCAGACCCCTCCATCCCAAATTTTCATTACGATCTTTCAGTGAAGGAGATTATTGGTGATACCACCATTATAGCCGATTTTAATTACCCTTATCTATTTCCAATAAGAAATCCAATAAAAGCCGGGAAGGAAAACCCGGGAGCATATTTTTATGGGGATGTTTTTGATTTGAACGACAACGACACAATATATGCAATGAGGAAGGGAATCGTTACGGCCCTCCCCGGTCGAGGATTACAATATGACAGGGTTTATGCTGATAGAACTCTTGAAGTATATCATGCCGATGGTACCATAATGACATACAAGAACATAGATCCCCAAAATTTATTCATGAATGCCGGTGAATATGTATATCCCGGACAACCAATGGGCATCATAAATTCAGGAAATGATCTTGAAGTGGAGTTGTTTCAAATAAATTCGAACGGGAGATTAAAACGAATGGAGATTTATTATTATTCAGGAGAATCAAAAAATTACCTATTGGATGAAATCCGGAATTATTCTATAACAAATCTCCCCGACTCCATTGTGATGAAGGAAATGACCGAGAGGGAGATCAGAATGTATAACAGGAATTTGCTTTATCGTTAGCCTGAATGATTCCTATTTTTTTTGGCCCGGAATTCTATAAGTTTTCGATCATGAAAAGTCTAATTCAAGTCTGCCTTGTGTTATTACCTGCAATTCCCGTTACAGGGCAAGATAACCGCAATTCGGAAGCATATTGGAAGAATTATACTTCTGTGCTTTCATATGAATTGAAACTTGCTCCTGTTTCATCGACAAAGCACAATTTTCATTTCCGGATCTGGCATCCAGGGCAGGTCGTGGATATATGGCAGGACAGTTTATCGAAATTCCATGGCGAGATCACCTGCTTCGCAAGGGAATACGACGAAAGTAACCTGGGGAAAAGAAATTTTTACGGTGAGAGAACAACCATAGATCAGGTGTGGTCGGCTGAAATCCATGACCTGTTCATAAGTTCTGGAGCCCAATCGATCCCGACAAGTGATTTGATCCCCGGTTGGGACAATGAATTGGGAGACATCGCTTATGTATTTGAGCAATTCGTTGAAAATCAATACGGAATAAAAACATACATATCCCCCGGGCTCCAATCTTCAGTACAGGAGGCCGCAACGATTCAAGCCTACATTTCGCAGATAGGCAAAACCCTCAGGCTGAAAAAAGTTTTCCGCGTTTTTTCAAAGTCTATTCCGTTTTATTGTTATACGATCGGCACGCGGGCTGTATCTTGTAAAAAAATTAAATAAATTCTAAATTCTACGACCAGAATTTAGAGAATTTCATCGTAACCCTTCATTGATCCAAATATCCAGCCGCGGGGCCTTCCAGGTATAAGGTTTATCGAGAATGTCGAAGTCGCCATCCCCATCCAGATCGGCCAGGAAGGATTGATGAAACCCATGCCCTTCCACCAACAATAATTTTTTGAATTTTCCTTTTCCGTTTCCCAGCAAGACCAGGGCCTTTGCATCGGGATTGCCCTCTCCGAACCTCATCTCAGCACTGAAAATATCAAGATGGCCATCCCGGTTGAAATCGAGCACCTGCAGGGTATGGCCGTTATCAACTTCTTCCAAAAGCATATCAGCGTACCAGGTGCCCTGCCTGTACTCGTACATCATCAGGGATGCAACACCGTCGCCTACAACCAGAAGGACTTCGGGTCTTCCGCCTTCGATAAACTGCCCGGCCTCCGACCTCGAAAACGGATAGCCTGCGTCAATAATATTTTCCTGGAATTTCCCATCTACGCCATATTTGAACCACCTGCCGCCTCCCACAATATCCTGGATACCATCTCCGTCGATATCAGACATTGCCAGACCTTCATGTTCATGATTTCCTTTCCAATGGGGGTACTTTTCCTGACCCCGTTGTTCCATCTGCGAATCATCGCTATACCGGTAAATGGCCTGGAGGTCCCATGCCCTGTCCTGTTTCGGATTAGCCGGTACTTCGGCAACATACAAGGCCCTGTCGCCCTGGCACCAGAATACCAGTTCTTCCGAACCATCGCCATCAAAATCCCCGAAAAGACAGTCATGATGCTTGTTGCCCCCGGCGGATTTAATATTCCTCCTCACCCACGCTTTTCCCGGGCTGTAATCCGGGTATGGATTTTCCCACCACCAAACTTCATTACTCCTCGACTCACCGCCGAAAACGATGTCCTGGTCCCCGTCTTTATCAATGTCATAATATGATGCACCAGCTTCGATGAAGCGCTGACCGGGATCAATAACATATTTCACCCATTGATAATTCCTGAATTTATACCAGGTCACCGATGGAGCCTCTGTCCGTTCGGTGATCACAAAATCATTGATCCCATCCTTGTCAATATCGAGGACCAGTGCTGAAGTTTGCTGATTGCCGGAATTGGGGACCGGCATATCACCGGTTTCCGTGGAGAAATGTTTCCATCTTATCTTGAAAGGCATGATGGCATCGTTCCTCCATACGTGAAGATTCTTATAATTATCCCAGGCTGAGCTAACAATATCCTGGTCGCCATCGGCATCGAGGTCCGATAACTGTGTTCCCAGGTGACCTTCCTTTCCTGTATCAATGATGACCTTTTTAAAATTCCCATCGCCCCCGTTCTGCCAGAGCTGGGTTTCGAGTCGTGGTCCCTTATGCTCGTTGGTGATCATGTCAATGTCGCCGTCGAGATCGAGGTCGGCTACATCGAGGTTGTTCATGGAATACTGGGTGACCACCCAGTGCTTTTTCCAGTCCTTTGTTGCAGGATTAGCGGGATGTTCAAACCAGAATAGATTCCCATCGGGCTCAAGGCCGGGCCATCTTTCTTCGGAGATTATGATATCCTGTTTATTGTCACCGTTAACGTCGGTTATTTCTATCCTGTCGATGGGGTGATTGCTGGTTCCGACCTCAAATCCTGTCCAGGGTGACGTAATATTCCCCGGGTTCCTGAACCAAACCACGATCTTTGGTTCTTCTTCGCCTCCTGGCCTACGTCCGGCGGATATATCAAGATTTCCGTCGCCATCGATGTCTCCCGTCCCTATCCCCTCATCCGAAGTATTGACCGCAATCTCTTTTACTTCCCAGGGTATGCTTGAAGGATCATCAGGGATTCGTATGCAGTGGATCTTATTTTCACCGGCGATCAGTAATTCTTCCCTGCCGCCATGGATGATTTGGGCTTTGCGAAATCCCTGGCTGTTGACATGGGTGGTGGGAGGGATTTCGGCAATTTTTTTAGATACCCACCGCTCAAGGGAATTATCCATGGCTTCGAACCACAGAATTTCCGGCAGGGCCATAGCGATAATATCGGACATGCGATCTCCATCTACATCCATGATAAAGATTCCGTCGGCATTCCTGCCGAGATCCCTTTTCATC